>JBBSNE010000095.1:0-8848 GCA_038232815.1 Euzebyales bacterium
CAGACTTAAGTATGTGTCTGAGACCCGCTCGCTTGTCGATCTTCTGGGCGACACGCGCGCCCTGATCGTCACCGAGTTGCAACGCCGACCGCTGACGGCCGGGGGCATCGCCGGACTCTTGTCGATCAGTTCGGCAGCCGCTCGTCGTCATCTCAGCGTTCTTACCCGGGATGGGCTGATCCAATCCGAAACCGTCCACGACGGCTCGATGGGACGACCCCACGAACAGTGGACGTTGTCAGCTCGCGCCCGCCGCCTGTTCCCCGACCGCTCGGCCGAATTCGCCGATGAAGTCCTGGATCACCTGCAGGCCACGTACGGGCGTTCGGCGTTGAACGACTTCTTGCGCGGCCGGGCCGAGCAGCACGCCGACCGGTATGCCGATCGTCTTGACGACGTCGAGGACCCGGCTGACCGGGCCGAGCGACTGGCACAGGCACTCAGCGAGGACGGCTTTGCCGCTCGCGTCGTCGACGGTGAGGATGGCCGGACCCTCACCCTGCTGCAATCACACTGCGCCATCGAAGGCATCGCCAAGAAACATCCCGAGGTCTGCGCCCACGAGGCCGCGTTGTTCAAGCGTCTGTTGGGTACCAAGGTGTCGCGACGCGAGACCATCGCCAGCGGCTCGCAGGCCTGCGTCTGCCACATCGATCTGCCCGACCAATCCTCCCAAACCGCAATCCCCGACAGGAGTGCATGACCATGTCAACCACACTGCCCACCTCCGGTGGGACCACACTGCCCACCTCCGGTGGCACCCGCGCCCAGGACCTCTCCGCCGCCGACGGCAGCAAGAGCTACAAGTACGGCTGGTCGGACGAGTCCAAGCCCGTCAACATCATCAAGAAGGGCTTGAGTGAGCAGGTCGTCCGCGACATCTCTGAGCTGAAGGACGAGCCCAAGTGGATGCTTGACATGCGCCTGAAGGGCCTGAAGCACTTCCAGCGTCGGCCGATGCCGAACTGGGGCTCGGACCTGTCGGGCATCAACTTCGACGACATCTACTACTTCGTCCGTTCGACGGAGAAGCAAGCCAACTCCTGGGAAGACCTGCCCGCCGACATCAAGAACACCTACGACAAGCTGGGCATCCCCGAGGCCGAGAAGCAGCGTCTGGTCGCCGGCGTCGCGGCGCAATACGAAAGCGAGGTGGTGTATCACAAGGTCCGCGAGGACCTGGAGGAACAGGGCGTGCTGTTCCTGGACACCGACACCGCGTTGCGGGAGCACGAGGACCTGTTCCGGGAGCACTTCACCAAGGTCATCCCGATCAACGACAACAAGTTCAGCGCGCTGAACACCGCGGTGTGGTCAGGTGGCTCGTTCATCTGGATCCCCGAGGGCGTCAAGGTCGACGTCCCCCTGCAGGCCTACTTCCGGATCAACCAGCAGAACATGGGCCAGTTCGAGCGGACCGTGATCATCGCCGAGCCGGGTTCGTACGTGCACTACGTCGAGGGTTGCACCGCGCCGATCTACTCCTCGGACTCGCTTCACTCTGCGGTGGTTGAGATCATCTGCAAGCCCGGCAGCCGGGTGCGCTACACGACCATTCAGAACTGGTCCAACAACGTCTACAACCTGGTCACCAAGCGGGCCGCGGCCTACGAGGACGCGACCATGGAATGGATCGACGGCAACATCGGCTCCAAGGTCACCATGAAGTACCCCGCCGTGTGGTTGATGGGTCGCGGGGCGCGTGGCGAGGTGCTCAGCGTCGCCTGGGCCGGCGACGGCCCGCACCAGGACGCCGGTGCCAAGATGGTCCACCACGCCCCCGACACCTCCTCCTCCATCGTCAGCAAGTCTGTGGCACAAGGGGAGGGGCGAACCAGCTACCGCGGTCTGGTCGAGATCCACGAAGGGGCCAAGCGGGTCAAGTCCACCGTCGTCTGCGATGCCCTGCTACTGGACGACCACGCCAGGTCCGACACCTACCCGTACATGAACATCTCTGAGGACGACGCCCAGATCGGGCATGAGGCCAGCGTCTCCAAGATCGGCGAGGACCAACTGTTCTACCTGCAGTCCCGCGGGATCGAGGAGTCCGAGGCCATGGCCATGATCGTCCGTGGCTTCATCGAACCGATCTCAAAGGAACTGCCGATGGAGTACTCCGTCGAGCTGAACCGCCTGATCCAACTAAACATGGAGGGGTCTGTCGGCTAAACGCCGCCCGCCCCTTTTCCACCGTGAACACCCAAGAAGGTCCGCTTAATCGTGCCCAATCCTTCCGCGCTAACCGAAACCGACGTTCTGGCCATCAGCGACAGGGCGATCAGTGCCGACGCCGGCGACCCGACCTGGCTGCGTGATCGCCGGCTTGAGGCCTTCAAGGCTTTCAGTGACCTTGACTGGCCGACCGTGCGTGACGAGGACTGGCGCTTCACCAACCCAAACCGGATCGACCTGGACCGTGACATCAGATCGGCCACAACGACAGTGGCCGGGCCCAGCGGGGTCGTCGCCACGGGTCTGCTGCAGGCCGCTGGCACGCACGGCGATCTCGTCGAACAGCACCTGGGCAGCGTCGTGCCGCCCGAGGAGAAGTTCGCCGCACTTGCCATGGCTGCGTTCGACGGTGGCGCATTCGTGCACATTCCGGCCGAGGTCGAGACCGACGAACCCATCACCATCGACATTCAGGCAGAGGCAGGTACCCAGATCCGTTGGGTCCTGATCGTCGCCGAGCGCCACAGCAAGGCCACGATCCTGCTGAACCAGACCGGCTCGGCGGCGAGCACGGTCATCGACGTGGTCGAGGCCGTGGTGGGGGAGGGGGCCACCCTGAACCTGGTCACCAGCCAGGACTGGGGCGACGGCGTGGCTCACGTCACCACCCATCGGGGCAAAGTCGGCCGGGACGCCACCTATCAGCAGACCGAGGTCACCCTGGGCGGTGACACCGTCTATGTCCGCCCCGACGTCTGGCTGGCAGGCCGGGGCGGCAACGCCGAGATGCTGGGCGTGTACTTCCCCACCGGCAACGAGAAGGTCGAGCACCGCTCGTTGATCTTCCACGACGCCGATCACACCGTCAGCGACTACATCCACAAGGGCGCGTTGTCCGACAATGCCTATGCCACCTGGTACGGCAACATCCGCATCGACATCGACGCCAAGCAGACCATCAGCGACGAGACCAACCGCAACCTGATCCTGTCCCCTGGCGCCAAGGCCGACACCCTGCCGTTCCTCGAGATCGAGACCGCGGACGTCGCGGCCTGCGGCCACCACTCCTCGGTCGGCCAGGTCGACGAGGTGCAGTTGTGGTACCTGCAGTCCCGCGGCATCTCGCGTGAGGAGGCCGCCCGCATGCTGGTCTTCGCCTTCTTCACCGAGATCCTGCAGCGGGTCAACGCCCCGGGTGTGGCCGAGAAGGTGCTGGCCGACATCGAGGCCGCCGTCCGAACCGCCCCGGCCACGCTGATGGACCCGCGCCGAACCGCCGCCAACCGTTCGGCCACGGCAGGAACAAAAGAGGCCGGCACGGCGCACGTCGACACCACCGGCACCCGGATGGATGTCGGCAGCCGCGATGCCGGTGCCGGTCCTGCCAACTTCGCGCCCGCCGCATCCGACCCCGCCGACCCTGCCGTTGGCAATGCTGCCCGGTCATGACCTTCCAGAAGGCTCTCTCCCTATCCGATCTGAAGGTTGGGGACGCCGCCAGCGTCCAGATGTCCGGCGAACCCATCTGCCTGGTGCGTTTGGATGAAACGACCGTCAAGGCCGTGCACAACACCTGCAGCCACCAGCAATACGACCTGGACGAGGGCTGGGTCGAGGACAACCTCATTGAATGCGCACTGCACGGGTCAAGCTTCGACCTGGACAGCGGCGACCCTGACTCCCTCCCCGCCGTCATACCGATTCCCACTTACGCCGTGCAGATCGACGGCGACGACGTGCTGGTCGACGCCGACCACCCTACGAACGACGCCCCCCTGCCCCGCCACTGAACAACCCCCCAAAATTGTGCACTACCGCCCCCATGCGAGCCGACCTGCACACACAAACGTGAATGAGGAGAGACGATGACCGCAACACCGCGCGCCTCCGGCGCGACAACAATTGAGATCGACGGCCTGAAGGTCGAGGTCGAGGGCAAGGAGATCATCACCGGTCTGGACCTGCACGTCGCGCAGGGTGAGACCCACGCCCTGATGGGCCCCAACGGATCCGGCAAGTCCACCCTGGCCTACGCCATCGCTGGCCACCCCGCCTATGAGGTCACCGGCGGCACCATCCGTTTCGAAGGCGAGGACGTCACCCAGATGTCGCCTGACGAGCGTGCCAAGGCCGGTCTGTTCCTGGCCATGCAGTACCCCACCGAGATCCCCGGCGTCTCGATGACCAACTTCATGCGGACCGCGGTCAACGCCACGCGGACCGAGGACATGGCCATCCGTGAGTTCATGACCAAGCTCAAATCCGGCATGGCCGACCTGAAGATGGATGAGAAGTTCTTGTCCCGCAACGTCAACGAAGGCTTCTCCGGTGGGGAGAAGAAGCGATTTGAGATCCTCCAGATGGCCTTGCTGGAGCCCAAGATCGCAGTGTTGGACGAAACCGACTCGGGTCTTGACGTCGATGCGTTGAAGGTCGTCAGCGAAGGCGTCAACCGCTTGCGCGGGGACACCTTGGGTGTGCTGCTGATCACCCACTACACCCGCATCCTGAACTACATCACCCCCGATCATGTCCACGTGATGTCAGCCGGCAAGATCGTCAAGACCGGCGGCCCCGACCTGGCCGAGACGCTTGAATCCGAGGGCTACGAACAGTTCGCCTGACCACCAATCACTGCAGTGAGGGAGGACGTTTTGATGAGCACCACGACAGCAGCGATTGACGTCGCACCGTTTGACGCTGCCGCGATCCGCAGCGACTTCCCCAACCTGTCCCGGGAGGTGCACGGCAAGCCATTGGTCTACCTGGACTCCGCCGCCACCTCCCACAAACCGCAGGTGGTCATCGATGCGGTGGCCGACATGTACAGCCATCACACCGCCAACGTGCACCGTGGGGTGCATGCCCTGGCGGAGGAGGCCACCGACCGGTTCGAAGGTGCCCGTACCCGTATCGCCCGGTTCGTCGGCGCTGACCCCCGCGGTGTGGTGTTCACCAAGAACGCCACCGAGGCGTTCAACCTGCTGGCCCACTCCTATGCCCGCAAGCGACTGGGACCGGGTGACATCCTGCTGTACACCCAGATGGAACACCATGCCAATCTGGTGCCGTGGCAACTGGCCCGCGACGATGCCGGGTTCGAACTGGCCGCCGTACCAGTGACCCCTGCCGGAACTCTGGACCTGGACGTCTTCGCCGAGATCGTCGCAACCGGACGGGTCAAGCTGCTGACGCTGACCGCCATGAGCAACGTGGTCGGCACCATCAACCCGGTGGCAGAGATGGCCCAGGCAGTGCGTGCCGCCAACCCCGACGCCGTCGTGGTGGTCGACGGGGCCCAGAGCGTCCCGCACCTTCCCACCGACATGGACGAGTTGGACGCCGACTTCTTGTGCTTCAGCGGCCACAAGATGTGTGGCCCCTCAGGTGTGGGTGTCCTGGCCGCCCGGCCCGAGGTGTTGCAGACGATGCCGCCTTTCCTGGGAGGTGGCGAGATGATCGTCGACGTGCAGCTGTATGAGGCCAGCTACAACGAGGTGCCCTACCGGTTCGAGGCCGGCACCCCGATGATCGCGGAGGCCGTCGGCCTGGGGACCGCGGTTGAGTACCTGCAAGCCATCGGGATGGACGCGGTACGGGCACACGAGATCACGTTGCTTGAACATGTGATCCCCGCGTTGAACGACATCAAAGGCGTCACCGTGCACGGTCCCACGGACCCGCAGGCGCGTGGGGCGGCGGTCAGCTTCGCTGTGGACAACCTCCATCCCCACGACGTCGGCACGGTCCTTGACCGTGAGGGTGTGGCGGTGCGCGCGGGCCATCACTGCGCGAAGCCCTTGGTGCGTCTGCTGGGCAGCGCGGCGACCACCAGGGCTTCGTTCTACCTGTACAACACCACCGACGAGATCGAACCCCTGTGTGATGCCATCCGCGCCGCCCAGGCGTTCTTCGAAGTCTGATGCGACCCGCGGGAGGCCGGTCATGAGCCTTGAGGATCTGTACCAGGAGATCATCCTGGACCACTACAAAAAGCCCCGTCACCGGGCACCGGAATTGGACGGCTACGACGTCGTGGTCCACCACTCCAACCCGTTGTGCGGAGACGAGATGGACCTACGCCTGCGCGTTGCCGACGACCAGTCCGGTCAACGGATCGACGCGGTCGTCTACGACGGCGACGGGTGCTCGATCTCGATGGCCAGCGCCTCGGCGATGACCGAGGCGGTGGTGGGGCGGGATCTGGACGATGCCGAGGATCTGGCCGAGGACTTCCGTCAGATGATGCACGGGGAGGAGCCACGGCGTGATGACGACCTGAAGGACGGGGTCGCCTTTCAGGGGGTCGCGAAGTTCCCGGTCCGTGTCAAGTGCGCCCTGCTGGGCTGGATGGCCCTGAAGGACGCCATCCAGACCCACCGTGCCGGGGACGCCGAACACGAAGTGACCTACGACCAATAGGCTGGATGTCTAGGAGGACATGCACATGAGCGAGACAACCACCACACCAGGCACCGACCCGGTCACAGGCTGGCCGATGGAGGAATCCGACGCTGCGTTCGCCGCCAAGAACGGTGAGGACGACGTGGCAAGCCCGTTCGCCGATGCCGAGGTCGACGAGAACGGCGTAGCCACCGAGGCGGCGTGCTTCCAGGCCATGAAGGCCGTCATCGACCCTGAGATCGGCATCAACGTCGTGGATCTAGGCCTGGTCTATGACATCGCCATCAACGACGGCACCGCCTACATGCGGATGACCCTGACGTCGATGGGTTGTCCCTTGACCGAACTGATCCACCAGCAGGCCACATTGGTGTTGACCCGCCTGCCGGGCGTTGACAACGCCGACGTGGAGTTCGTCTTCAGCCCGCCGTGGTCCACCGACATGATCTCACCGGATGCTCGTGAGGAACTGCGGGCCATGGGGTTCAACGTCTGACCTTACGGGCACCCTGGCGGGCATGACTGATTCCGCCCGCCCCAGCACGCACGCATTGATCGCCAACCTGCCTGACACCCCTGCGGCGGAGGCCGCGATCGCTGAGGTGTCCAGGGAGGTCGGCATCGACCCTGCAGACGTCACCCACGGGACCGGTGACAGCTTCGCCCAACGTCTTGAAAACACCGATTCCGACGACGGTGCCGCCACCCGGGTGGTGAAATGGCTGTCATCCCTGGGCCAGGAACGCGAGGAGTTGGTCCGTCTGGGCCAGGCCGCCCGTGAGGGGCGCCACGCCGTCGTCATCCACGACGTCAGCGGCCGCCCGACCGTGGACGCGATCACCGCCGTGCTGAAGCGGCACGACGCCGAGGACATCGTGTACTTCGGCGACTGGCAGACCGAGGACCTCAGCATCCGCCGATAAGCGATTACCGGGAAGGCAGAACCTCAAGTCGTTCGCAGTGGTGAGGCTTGACGACAGAAAAATGCCGATTACCCAGCGTCGCAACTTTCGTCTCGCCTAATAACTCGCACGTGGTGATCACGGCTGCATCGACCAGTCCCAGACGAAGAGTTTCATATTGTTCTTCCAGTTCACTTGCCCGTAGATAGCCATCGGCGTCCAGCCCGAACAGGCGATAGGCACCGTCTGCAATGTCATTGATGAAGGTGCGCCAAACGGTCACGCTCAGCATCTTTCTGCACCAGTAGTCGATTTCCACCAGTGTCGCTTCGGGCACCACAAGGGTTTCATCGGTTTCAGAGATCATCTCGACACAACGCTGGTGGGCCGGGTCGTCCGCGTCCAGAAGGGCGAGCACGGGCCCGGTGTCCAGGACCAGGCTCACCCCGCGACTCTTGGCGGATGTGATTTGTATGGCTCATCCGGATGGTCGACAGCGGCTGCAGCGGCGCCGCTACCACTTCGACCGATGCCGACATGGGGTCGGCGTCCCTGGCGAAGAGCCGCAGCGCGCGCACTCACGGCTTCACGCAACACCAACGACAGACTGACTCGGCGTCGCTGCGCCTCGGCCCGAAGTACCGCCAGATCGTCGGCATCAGCTGCAACCGTCGTACGTTCAATCATGCATCTGATGTTAGCATCACTGGCTAGGGGATCGTCGCGACCCGGCCCGTCACCGTGACCACGTCAGCGGGGGCGACCGCCATGTCGGTGTGGCGTTCGGCGAAGCTGCCCTCAGGTTCGACCAGCCAGAGGCAGGCGCCGGCCGCCACGATTGCCGACGCCCCGATGGTGACGAAGAAGACGGTGGGCCCGGCGAACAGCAACAAGGTCAGGAACAACAGCGCGCCGACATTGCCGTAGGCACCGACGATGCCGGAGATCTGACCGGACACGCGCTTTTTCACCAGGGGCACGATGGCGTACGTCGCGCCCTCCCCGGCTTGGACGAAGAACGAGCAGAACATCGCAGCCAGGACGGCCAGCGCCACCGGCCAGCTGGCGCCGACAAACGACATGAGGCCGTAGCCAAGGGCCAGTCCCAGCAGGATCACCGTCAGGGTTTTCTTGCGGCTGCCCATGACGTCGCTCATCAGCCCGCCGATGGGACGCGCGGCCAGCCCGCACGATCCCTCGTGACTGCACGACCAGGATCAACCCAAGCGTGATCAGCACCACCGCAAGCGTGACGCCGTTGATGAACCCAACACGCTGCAGGCGCCACGCCACCAGCCCCAGGATGGCCAGCAGCGGGACGTTTAACGCCAGCAGGCCATAGACGCCGCTGCGGCTGGTGACCTCAA
>JBBSNE010000096.1:0-8681 GCA_038232815.1 Euzebyales bacterium
CTCAGCGGTCAACCCGAACATGACTGCCTGCTCTTCGGTCTCGGCGTGGTCATGACCCAACAGATGCAAGATGCCATGGACCGCCAGCAGGTCCAGTTCTTGCTGCACGTTCTTCCCACGATCGTGCGCTTGGCGTCGAGCCACCTCTGGGCACAGGACCACGTCACCCAGAATGCTGGTCGGACCGTCGTCTGTCCCATCCGGTTCGTCCAATGGGAATGCCAGGACGTCGGTCGGTCCGACCTTGCCCATGTGGCGGCGGTTCAACTGCGTCATCTCGGCCACGTCGACGCACAACACCGACACCTCCATGGCATCTGGGACACCACGATCAGTCAAGACGTAGCGCACCAGGTCGTGCAGGCGGTCGACATCGACAGGCGCTTCGGACTGGTCGTCGGTGATGTACACGGGCATCACTGCTCGTCCCACGCCTCGTAGGCGTTGACGATCTGCTGGACGATGCTGTGACGGACGACATCACGCCCGGTCAACTCGGCAAAGACGATGCCATCGATGCCAGACAGGATGTCACGAACGACCCGAAGGCCCGACCGCGCGTTTCCCGGAAGGTCGACCTGCGTGATGTCACCCGTCACAACCGCCTTTGACCCGAACCCGATTCGGGTCAGGAACATTTTCATCTGCTCGGGGGTGGTGTTCTGCGCCTCGTCCAACACGATGAACGCGTCGTTCAGGGTTCGCCCACGCATGTATGCCAGGGGGGCCACCTCGATGATGCCCCGTTCCATCAGCGTGCCCAGGTTTTCCGCATCCATCATGTCGTGCAACGCATCGAACAACGGGCGTAGGTAGGGGTCAATCTTCTCAAACAGGGTGCCGGGAAGAAACCCCAGTCGCTCGCCCGCTTCGACCGCCGGGCGGGTCAAAATGATTCGGTTGACGTCTTTGTGTTTCAGGGCGAGGACAGCCATGGCCATGGCCAGATAGG
The DNA here is from genome assembly GCA_038232815.1 of Euzebyales bacterium. Taxonomy (GTDB): domain Bacteria; phylum Actinomycetota; class Nitriliruptoria; order Euzebyales; family Euzebyaceae; genus Euzebya. The sequence goes on from JBBSNE010000096.1 coordinate 953, forward strand.
TCTTGCCGGTCCCGGCCGGGCCGATGCCAAAGGTCACCGTGTTGTGGCGGATGGCATCCAGGTACTGCTTTTGCCCGAAGGTCTTGGGACGGATCGACCGTCCGCGGTGGGTCAGGGCCTCGTCGCTGAGCACCTCGGCGGGGTGAGGGTGTTCGTCACCCCGCACCATCTCGATGGTCGAGTTGACGGTACCGGCATCCAATGATTGCCCCGCGGCGACCAAGGTCAGCAACTCTTCGAAGACCTGAACCACCTGGTCGGGAAGTGGGGTGTCACCGGTGACGGTGATGTCGTTGCCACGCACCAAAATGTGCACGTCGAACGCGTTCTCGACCAGCTTGAGCAACTCATCGCGGGTACCGAGCAGGCCAACCATGGCGTGCTCACCCGGGACCGTGGTCATACGTACGGTGGTGGTGGCGTCTGTGCTCGTGGTCAAGCTCGTGGTGATCTCAGACTGCGTTGGGGGTCATCCTGTGACGAAGTCTAGCGTGGCCCGACATCACAACATCCCCAGCGGATCCACCAACATGGTGCCGCTGGGCGAGGCCGCGGCCACCTGGTTGCGTCCGTCCAGCTTGGCGTGGTACAGGGCCTGATCCGCCCGACGCAGGACCGATACCACGGAATCTGTCGACGCTATCGGGGTGACCCCAAAACTTGCGGTCACGGCCTCCACCCCGGTCACGTCAGCCAGTGCTTTTCGACATCGTTCGGCCACCGCGCAACCCGTGGCGAGGTCGGCACCAGCCAACAACACCAAGAACTCTTCGCCGCCCCACCGGGCCAAGACGTCTCCCTCACGCAACGCTTCCTGAGCGGTCAGGGAGGCGCGGCGTAACACCTTGTCACCAGCGATCCGTTTGCGAGCAATGTCGGCGGTGGCGCGGGCCTTGGCGGGGGGCGTCGGGCCAACCGAAGGCAACCGAGAAATCGGCCGCATAGGCGGTGGGATCGCCGACCTCATACAGCAACTGCTGCCGAACGGTGTCGCCGTCGACCCGTCCCCCAGCGACCTTGGTTTGAAGATCGAGGCCCTGCCGTCGGCGGTCACGTCGGCCAGGGGGAACCCGAACCGCCAGGGGTCGGGGACGGTCCACCACTCCCCCGCGTGGTTGCCGCCCGTGACCTGGCCGGAGCATTCCAGCAGGTGACCGACGACTGTGCCGGCGGCCAGCCGATCGGTGTCGGCCGGATCGTGAAGGGACCAGCAGGCATTGGCGAATTCCAGGCCGTCGGCGGCCGGAAACGTGTCGGGCAGCAGGTCGGGGCGGGGGCGCAGATCGTCACCTGTGACGACGGCGACCGGTCAGGCCGCACAGGCCAAGCTTGTCTCATCTCGGGCGCGGTCCTTCGCCAATATCGCCAAGGTCAGTTCGGCCAGCGCCTCAAGGCAGATGTAGTCAGGACGTTCTGTCAGCAGATCAGGAATCGCCGCCGGGGTGTCACCGTAGAACCCTTGGCCACCGGCGATCCGCACCGACCCCTCGAGCCGGTCAATCATGCGCCCACGTAGTACGTCTGGTCGCACCTAGGCGCGAATAGGTCGCCGTCACCATCCAACCGCCGTGCCCTCTTGGTGCATTCTGCGCAGATGTGAGCGGAATGCACCAAATCGTGGCGTCATCGTTGTTGCGGGGGGTTGGTGGAGGCGCCCGGAGAGGGCCGGACGTCAGCCATCCACTGCTCGCGGGTCATGCGATACAGCACCTGCGTGTGGCCACGGAGTTGTAAGCGCTCAGCGGTGTCGATCAACCCGAGCTTGGTCATGACCCGGCGGCTCGCGGCGTTGTGGGGAACGGTGACGCTGATGACCTGTTCCAAGGCTTGGTTGTCGATCAGCAGGTGGGCGAAGGCAAAATCTAGGGCCGCCCGTCCGGCTTCGGTGGCGTACCCCGCCCCCCATAGGTCGGGGTCCACCAGCCAGCCGACTTCCACCCCCGGCCACCCTTCCGGGTTCCACAAACCGGCCCGGCCGATGAACCGGCCAGTCAGCTTTTCCTCCACCGCCCATATGCCGTACCCGCGAAGGGCCCAGTGTCCCAGAAACATGGCCATGATCCGCCAGGTTTCCTCGCGCTGCCGGGCGGCGCCGTGTGGTGGGTCGGGCAGGCCGCCGAACCACTCGGCCACACGCGGGTCGTATTGGATGCGGGTGAAGGCCTCCAACTGGCCATCGTGAAACCCGGTCAACCACAACCGTTCGGTTTCGATGACCGGCAGGGTGGGGGCCCAGCGGTCCGACGCCGGCCATCTGTCCCCGCTCGTGACTGTCGGACACAGCATTCAGGCCAGCATGGTGGAACGGGGATAGGGCACCGAGGGGTCGGTCATGACGTTGACCAGGTAGGGGACGCCGGCGTCGAAGCCCCGCTGTATGGCTTTGGCGATGTCGCGTGCGTCGGTGACCACCTCACCCGCCCCGTTCATGGCCGTCATGACCTGGTCGTAACGCAGCCCGGGCTGTAGGTCCGCAGCGTCATGCCAACCGTCGTAGATCTGCAGCATCGGGAACTTCTCCAACGCCCAGATGCCGTTGTTCCCACAGACGATCACGACAGGAAGGTTCTGGCGCACCAGTGCCTCCACATCCATCAGGCTGAACCCGGCCGCCCCATCGCCGAGCATCACCACGACCTGCTTGTCGGGATGGGCGATCCGGGCGGCGGCGGCATAGCCCATGCCGGTGCCCAGACAACCGTAGGGGCCCGGGTCAAGCCAATGCCCGGGCTGGTAGGACTTGACGTATCGCCCGGCGAAGCTGACGAAGTCCCCGCCGTCCCCGATGATCACCGCGTCCCGGTCCGTCACCTCGGCCAACGCCCCGCAGACCCTGGCTGGATGAATGGTGTCACCGTCACCGGTCAACAGGTCCTGGTCGTCTGCCTGTTTGGCCTGCTCTGTGTCCTGCAGGCCCTCCAGCCAGTTCGCGCGTTGCGCGGCCAGATCGCCTCTGGGGCCGCCAGCCTGCTCGGCAAGCGCGGTCAGCAGCGGCCCCAGCGAACCAGCGGCAGTCGCTACCGGGTTTGCATGCGTCGAGATCTGGTCGGGATGATCGGCGATGTGCACCACCGCCGCCTCGCCGAAGTTGCCAAAACCCAACCGGAAATCCAGCGGCGTTCCGATGACCACCACCAGATCGGCGGACTTCAACGCTGCCCCGCGCGCCCGGCTGAGCACCTGCGCATGGTCGGCCGGCAGACAGCCACGTCCCATCCCGTTTTGGATGACCGCCGCGCCTGTGGTCTCGGCCAACGCCCGAAACGCCTCCTCCGCACCGTCCATCCACACGTCGGTCCCGCCGACCAGCACCGGAGCCTTGGCCGCCGCCAGTCGGTCGCCGATCGCGGTCAGGTCCTGCGCTGTGTCGGATCGTTCCCCCTGCGGGGTATCACGATCCGACACAGCGCCGGTGGTTGCGGCTGCCGGGGTGAACACCACGTCCATCGGGATGTCGACGAAGGTAGGGCCACGATGGGACTCCCCGGCTACGCGCAGGGCCTCCAGGACCACCGGGGCGACCTCCTCGGGAGACATTGCGGTTTTCGCCATCTTGGTGACCGGGGTCATGAAGGGGATGTGATCGATCTCCTGCAGGCTGCCCGTCCCCCAGGTCGCGGTCGGGGCGCGCCCCCCGATCATCAGCACGGGGGAGCCGCCGAACCGGGCGTTGGCCATCGCGCTCATCCCGTTGGTGACCCCCGGGCCGGCGGTCACCGCGGCGACCTGCGGCGAACGGGTCAGTTTGGCCAGCCCTTCCGCGGCAAAGGTTGCGGACTGCTCGTGACGGAAGTCCCAGAGTTTGACCCCGGTCTGGCGGCAGCCGTCATACAACGGGAAGATGTGCCCACCGGACAGGGTGAACAGATGGTTGACGCCAGCTGCCTGGAGGGCATGGACGGCAAGCGCGCCGCTGGCGTTTGCATCGCTCATGTTGTCACTCCGACTCTAAAAACCCTAACGCTTAGGGACTGCTTCATTGAACGGGCCATGAGCCTATGCAGGGCATGCGCCGCTGCCAACCGGGGCGGCCGGGCAATGTCCGCCGCCTATGACACCGAACTGGCCTTGACCAACGCACCGATGATCTGGCCATAACGACCGGTCAGCAAAATGACGGCCAATCCAACAATCGGGATCAGCGCACCTATCTGAACCGGCATCGACATGATGGCTCGCGCCGCTATCCGGCTGCTGTATGTCAGCGCCGCCACCGCGATCGCGGCCAGCAACAGGCCTGCCAGATAGATCATGAGAGGAATGAGTTGAGCGAAGGGCTGACCGGGTGCCGCCGACAAGATCGTCCCCAATTCAGGTCCGACGCAGGGGCGCCACAACAGTCCTGCAGCGCCACCGATCAACGCCGCGCCAGCTATCGCCAGCCACACCGAAGAGAGGATGTCGGGGCCGTGTCCTGCCCGACTGCGATGACCTTGCCGCCACAGCAGGACGGCGCCGGTCACAGCGGCTGTGGCCAGAAATGCTCCGATAGGGCCGCGGGCGGGGATGCTCAGCAAGACGGCCGCCTGGGCCCACGCCAAACACCCGGCGATCAACCAAACCACAACCGCGACGACCCCGGCTCGGCGCCTGCCCAACACGGTGGCCCCAAGGGCCGGAAGCAACAAGGCCAACGAGCACGGTTCGATGGAAGCCCGGATCCCCTCAAACAAGATCTCAGTCACGTGATGTGGGCAACAACGGCCGGTCCGACGTCGCTACTGCCTACAAAGCCGGGTCGGCCAGCAGCGCCGCGACGGTCTGGTTCAATTCGTCATACGCGCCTTCGCCGATGTGGTCGAAGCGGATGTTTCCCTGGCGGTCCAGCACATAGGTGCGTGGCCAATAACCTGAACGTCCGGGCTGCCAATCGTGAAAGTTCCGTCGGCGTGTGTCCAAGGCGATCGGCCAGGTCACTCCTTCTGCGGCGGCTGCGGCGGAGATGTTTGCGGGATCCTCCTCATAGGCGAATTCGGGTGCGTGGACGCCGACGATCTCAAAGTCCCCCTCACCTGAACCGTGCTGGGCATACAGAGCCTTAAGGTTCGGCAAGGTGGCCTGACAGTTGCTGCAGCCAAAGGTCCAAAGCTGCACGACGACGACCTTGCCCCCAAGCTCCGCCAAAGAGTTCACGTCACTCTGCAGCCACCCGTCAAGGTCGGCCAATCCCGGGTTTGGTCCATTGTTGGCAATCACCTGTCGCATTGGTTCGTCTGTCGCGGTCTGTGTCTGCGGCGGCTCGGTAACCGTTGCGAGGCCGCTTGCCGCCGGATCCAGCACCGTCGGTTCGGTGGTCGAGGTGTCGGCTGACGTGGGCTTGGTCGGGGGCGGTTCGGTTGTGGTTGCTTCAGCCTGCCGCTCGCCATCCGCCGGGTCGACCCTGCCCGGACCAGCCGTGGCCCGGTCAACGGTCGTGACTTCTGTGGCGGTGCGCTGACTCACCAACGAAGCTGCCCCGTCGTCGCGGGTGAATGCGACTGCTGCCAAGACGACAACGATGATCAGGACAGCCGCTGCGACCAAACGAGCCATACGGCAAGACCCTAGGTCACCGCCGCAGCCGCGGCCGACTTCACGATGCACCGTAAGGATCGTGTAAGAACTGCCTCACAGGTTCTGTACGCTTTGGGACCATGGCAACGCGAACCCTTCTGCATACCTGTCCGTTGTGTGAGGCGACCTGCGGCCTGGCCATCGAGGTCGATCATGACCAACAGACCGTCATGACCGTGAGGGGGGATGACGACGACGTGTTCAGCCGTGGGTTCGCCTGCCCCAAAGGCCTGTCGATCGCCGAGCTGCACACCGACCCCGACCGGTTGCGAACACCGTTGGTCGATGGCAAGCCAGCATCCTGGGAGGAGGCATGGCAGGCCGTCGCCGACCGCCTGCTGCCGGTGATCCAGGCGCACGGCCGGGACTCGATCGCCATGTACCTGAACAACCCCAACGTCCACAACCTGGCCGGGGCGTTCTACACCCCGGCGGTCGCCAAAGCGCTGGGCTCCCCCTACGTCTTCACCGCCTCCACGGTCGATCAACAGCCCAAACATGTCTCCTCCGCCTTGATGTTCGGGCACAAGCTGTCGATCCCCATCCCCGATGTCGACCGGACCGACCACCTGCTGATCCTGGGGGCGGATCCGCTGACGTCCAACGGTTCGTTGATGACCGCACCGGACATGCCCGGCCGCCTGCGGGCGCTCCGCCAGCGCGGGGGGCGCCTGGTCGTGGTTGACCCTCGTGTCAGCCGTACCGCCAAGGCTGCGGACGAACATGTGGCGATCCGGCCGGGCACCGACGCCCTGTGGTTGGCGGCGATCGCCCACACCCTGTTGGAGGAGGGATTGGCCACGCCCGACGCGGCGCAGGTCAACGGGCTCCACGAGCTTCCTGCTGTGCTGAAACCGTTCAACCCCGAGGCCGTCGCCGCCGCTACTCGGGTCACAGCCGAGGCGACACGGCGAATCGCCCGGGAGCTTGCCGCCGCTCCGTCCGCCGCGGTCTACGGCCGGATGGGCACCACCACGGTGCGGTTCGGCACCATCGGGTCGTGGCTGGTGGACGTCATCAACGTGCTGACCGGCAACCTGGACCGCCCGGGTGGGGCCATGTTCACCACTGCCGCCGCCGGTCAGACCAACAGTTCCTCAGGACGCAAGGCCCGAGAGGTCCGCTTCGGCCGCTACCACACCGCCGTTCGCGGCCTGCCCGAGACGTTCAGCGAGTTCCCCTCCGCCGCGTTTGCCGAGGAGTTGCTGCAGGGCCCGGTCAAGGGCCTGATCACCATCGCGGGCAACCCGGCCCTGTCGATCCCCAACGCCGAGCAGGTCGAGCAGGCCCTGGCCGGCCTGGACGTGATGATCGCCATCGACTGTTACCAGAACGAGACCACCCGCCACGCCGATGTGGTGCTGCCGGTGCCGTCGGTTCTGGAGCGAGAGCACTTCGACATCGCGTTCGCCCAGCTTGCCGTGCACAACATCGCCAACTGGTCGGATCCGGTGTTCGACACCGACCAGCCGCAGGAGTGGGAGGTGCAATGCCGCCTGGCCGGGATCCTCCAGGGCGTCGATGCCGATACCGACATCGACGCAATTGACACGTTCATCCTGTCCAGCGTGATCGGTAAAGAGGTGGCCGCGTCTTCCTCCCCCATCGCCGGCAAGGACCCGGCATGGGTGCTGGAACAATTGGGAGAGGCACGGGGACCCGAACGGATCACCGACTTTCTTATTCGGGTCGGACCCTACGGCGACGGGTTCGGCGCGAACCCGGACGGTTTGACGCTGGCAAAGGTCAAAGCACAACCGCACGGCGTGGACCTGGGGCCGCTTGAACCGCGATTGCCGGAGGTGCTGTTGACCCCCAGCGGCAAGGTCGAGGTGGCGCCGCCCGAGATCCTGGCCGACCTGCCCCGGATGCAAGACGCTTTGGAGGAGCCTGCTGACGGCCTGCTGCTGGTCGGGCGGCGTCACCTGCGGTCCAACAACTCGTGGGGTCACAACCTGCCGTCGATGGTCGGCGGCACCAACCGCTCGACGTTACAGATCCACCCCGATGACGCCGATCAGGCCGGTGTGGCCGACGGGGAACAAGCCACGATCTCAAGCGCTACCGGATCGGTGAAAGCCGAAGTGGAGGTCAGCGAAAAGATCACCCCCGGCACTGTGTCCCTCCCGCATGGCTGGGGTCATGACCAACCCGGGACCGACCTGTCGGTCGCCAA
>JBBSNE010000097.1:0-8575 GCA_038232815.1 Euzebyales bacterium
CGGTGCGGTGGCCCAAGACGACATCCGGGTGGGTGACGACGTCGATCCGATCCGGGCCGCCATCGCAATCAATCAGGCGAAGGCTGATGCACCGGCCTATGCCGGGCCCAGCAAGATCGCGGTGATCGGTCGCAGCGACGTGTTCGCCGACAATCTTGCCGCCACGGCGCTGGCCGGCAGCGACGGTGTGCTGTTGTTGACCGACGGGGGACCGGCCGCGTCGTTGCCCGACGAGGTCCTGGACGAGTTGCAGCGGACGATGGCTGCCGGGCAGTGCCAGGACGGGCAGGGGCCGACGGTGTTCCTGGCGGGAGGAACCCAAGCGGTCAGCGTCGCGGCGCAGGAACAGTTGGACCAGACCCGCTTTTGTGTCACACGGCTGTCTGGTCCATCACGCATCGAAACGGCGATCGCGGTGGCGGAGGCAGTGCCCGATCCTTCCTCCACAGTGTTGTTGGCCCGTGCTGACGACTGGGCAGATGCGGGGGCGATCGGGTCGTATGCGGCCGCGTCGGGTAGTCGGGTGCTGGTCACCTCATCTGAGGAACTGCACCCGCTGGTTGCAGCGGCACTGCAGCAGATGGCACCCGAGCGAATCGTCGTGCTGGGGGGAACAGCCGCCCTGTCGCCCGAGGTCGAACAGGCTGCAAAGATGATCGCGCCCACGCAGCGGGTCCAGGGGCCGGCACGTGACGGGACCGCGGTGGCCATCGCAACCCAACTGTGGGGGCAGCGAGCAAGCGGCGATGTGGCCCTGGCGGATGGGTATGACGACCAGGCGTGGACCTATCTATTTGCGGGGGCGGGGCTGGCCGCCCTTCGCGACATGCCCGTGCTGTACACCCAGGATGATCTGCCGACCCCCGCCACCCAGGCCTACCTTGACAACGTCCAGCCGACATTGATCCTACGGATCGGGCCGGCCCAGGAACCTGCCCCGGATCTCAATGACGTCGACGTGGCACTGCAGCCAGTGGCCCGATTGCAATCCCCGCTGATGCTGAAGGTTCGGCCCGGAACGGGCGAGTTGTGGGTTGTCCAGCGCGAGGGGCAGATTCTGGCGCTGACCGGCACCGAACAACGTGAGGTGTTGGACATCTCTGCGACGGTTGGCACCACTGGCGAGGGGGGCCTGCTGGGACTTGCGTTCGATCCGACAGGCCAGATCCTGTACACCTCGTCGACGGATACCGATGGCAATTCGGTCATCGATGCCTTCGATGTGGTGGGGGACGTGGTGGACGCCGCAACCCGTCGTCAGCTGTTGCAGGTGGACCAACCGGCCGCCAACCACAACGGTGGTGACCTGCAATGGGGGCCCGATGGCTATCTCTGGTGGTCGTTGGGGGATGGCGGCGGCGGAAACGACAAGTTCGGCAACGGCCAAGATCCGTCTACGTTGTTGGCCAGCCTGGTGCGTATCGACCCCGCAGGCGACCCCTATGCGATTCCGCCCGACAACCCGTTTGCCGACGGCGCGGGCGGTGCCGAGGAGGTGTGGGCCTATGGCTTGCGCAACCCCTTCAGGTTCGATTTCGACGATGTGACCGGGGATCTCTACATCGCCGACGTCGGCCAGAGCGAGGTCGAGGAGATCGACTACGTGGCCTCTGGGACAGGCGCCGGCAGCAACTTCGGCTGGTCGGTCTTTGAGGGAACCCGGCGGTTTCGCGACGGCGAGGTGGCAAACCATGTCCCACCGGTCTGGGAGGAGTACCACACTGACGGCAACTGCTCGATAACCGGCGGGGTGGTCTACCGCGGCCAGGCTATCCCCGACCTCGACGGGGCCTACCTCTACAGCGACTTCTGCACTGCCTCCATCCGCGCGATCCTTGTCACCGACGGGCAGGTCAGTCAGGCCGTCGATCTGGGTGTCGCGGTGGAACGACCCGTTGGCTTTGGGACCGATGCCGACGGTGAGGTCTATGTGTTGAGCAACCGGGGGGACGTGGTCAAGTTGGTGCCGGCCTAGGATTCGTTGAGGGTCCGCAGATCGATGACGGAGCCGTTGGCGACGTCGTCACGCTGCACCAGGTGCCAGATCCCCTGCGCGGCATCCGGGGGACTGGTCAGATTGTCGTCTGCATGCAGTTGTTTGAACTTCTCCACCGCAGGGAAATCGTCCGGCTGTTCACGCCGGATCTGGGCTTGCATCCCGGTGGCGACGACCCCCGGGGACACCGCGATCACCGTGACGGGACGTGTTCGTCCCGTCTGTTCGCTGCCAACTGTTCTGACCCAGTGGTCAACGGCGGCCTTGCCCGCGCCATAGGCCGACCAGCCCTCATACACCCGGGTGGCCGCGCCGCTTGACAGCATGACCACAGTGGCGTCCGTGACAGAGTCGGTCATCGTGACCGCTGCCACGAAGGCGGCGCCCAGTACCTGGGGTGCCGCGCTGTTCAACAGTACCTGGCGGGTGTAAGCCCCGTCGTTGCGTGGTCCGCTGACCTTGTGGACCGGGCCGATGGGTTGCAACGTGGCCGCGCAGTGGATGAACAGCGCGCGATCTGGGCCGACGTCGGCCATGGTCGTTCCCATGTGGGCCGCCACCGTCGGCCACGTGTCGGGATCGCCAAGGTCCGCCGTGACGTGGGTGGTGCCTGCGGTGCCACCAGAACGTGAGATGTCAAAGACCAGGACGTCATCGAATGGGACGGTGGCAACAAGTGCGGCGCCGATGCCGGAGGAGGCGCCAGAGATCCACAGGACGGTTGACATGCCGCGCAGCGTAGCGACCTGGGTAGCCTCGACCTGCGATGACCACCAGTTTGCTGATCGACACGGCGAGCCTTGCCTACCGGGCTTTTCATGCCCTTCCGGCCTCCATCACGGATGCGGAGGGCCATGCCGTCAACGCCGTCCGCGGCTACCTCGACATGGTGTCGTCGGTGCTTGTCGACGTCCGACCTGAGGTGGTTCGCCATTGCTGGGACGATGCGGAGATTCCCGCCGTCCGTCTGGCGTCCTACCCCCAGTACAAAGCCGACCGGAGCGCCGCCCCGTCTGAGATCGTGTGGCAATTCGACCTGCTCCGTCGACTGCTGCCGGCCCTGGGTGAGACAATCGTCGAGGCACCGGGTTGGGAGGCTGATGATGCCATCGCAACCCTGTCCGAGGTCGCCGGGGCAGACGATCGTGTGGTGGTGTTGACAGGTGACCGCGACCTGATCCAACTGGTGCGTGACCCGGTCGTGCAGGTGTGGTTCACAGTGTCCGGGACCAAGCAGCTGAAACGGTATGACGAAGCCGCGGTGAGTGACAAGTACGGTATTGCGCCGTCTGCGTATGCCGACTTTGCGATCCTGCGCGGCGATCCATCCGACGGGTTGCCGGGTGTCCCTGGCGTCGGTGAGAAAACGGCCCGGCGGCTGATGACCGACCATGGGTCGGTGGCTGCGGTCTTGGCCGCCGCCGACAGCCAGACGCCCCGTCTTGCACAGACGTTGTCCGACAGCGCCGAGTATGTCGCGGCCATGCAGGAGGTCGTGCCGGTCCGACGCGATGTGGCGTTGCGGACGGTTGGACCCGCAAGCGACCCGTCGTTTGTGCAACAGCTGAGCCAGCGCCATGCGTTGTCCGGACCCATCGACCGGTGGCAGGAGCGCCGCGCATGACGCGGTGGGTGCTGGTGGCGGGACTGGGGTTGGTGCTCGCCGTGTCGGCGTGTGCCGAACCAGCCATCGACGTGCAGCTACCTGAGCGCGACGGTCATGTCGCCGACCTGGCGGGCATCCTTGATGTCGACCGACTGGAGGCGCAACTGCAGCAGATCGCCGCGCAGGGACTTGACGTGGTCGCACTGACCTACACCACACCGCAGGCCAACTGCGGTGAAGCCTTCCGGGCGGGCCGTGAGATGGCCACGCGCTGGCAGGCCGACATTGCCCTGGTCGCAGTCGCCCGTCCTGGCGACTTCACCGCGACCGTCGAGGATCGAGAACGCTGCGTCGGACTGCGTCCGGTGGATGATTTCGCCGTGGGCCGGGGCTTGCGTGAGGAGATTGCGGAGGTTCTGATCCCTCCCCTGGCAGCGGACAACAACTGGGATCAGGCCTTTGCGGTGGCCGCCGAAACCCTGGCGGGATCGTTGATCGAAGGGCCGGATTCACAGTGACGGTCGACCAGTTGTTGTTGGTCGTGCAGGAGGCAGCGCGCAACTTGATCCAGCGGACCACACGTCCCTATCCGGTGGCGCTCGTGGTGCCGTTGCCGGGGTCGACCAAGGTGACGTCATTGGACGGTTTCCCCGACGACGACGACGAGCGCACCGACGTCATGAGCGTCTTTGCCGCCCGCCATCTGATACCCGACAACGCGGCCTGCTTCGGGATGGTGGCAGAGGCGACGGGCGCTGACGGCCAAGATGTGTTGGTGGTGGTCTATGGGGCGCGCCGTCGGGGCAGCTTTGTGACGGCGGCGATGATCGAGCAGGACGGATTGGGAGAGTTTGCCGAACCGGAACCCCTGGAGCCCACGGCCATGCCCTTCATCCAGCCATTGCAACACGCAGTTGACATGGCCGAGCCTGCGTCGGACCCCGGGGGTGGCCTACCCATCATCGGGCCGTGAGCGTTGTTGGATGAAAGCGGTCGGTCAGCGGATGACGAGTAGGGCCAGCAGGACCGTGCAGACCACCAGGATGCTGATGCCGACACGACGAGAGGCGGCGGAGAACGCGTCGCGGTGCTGCTTGCCGATCGGTCCGTAGGCTGCGTGACGGGCCGCTGCCTCTCGCAGCTGCTCGATCGTGGCGGTTGCCTGCCCGGCCGTCTTGGTCGTGACGGCGCGGGACAACTGTCGGTCGTACCCGGCCCGGATGACCGGGTCCTTCAACACCGTCCAGGCCAGATTGGCGGCCAGGGCACGTTCTGTCGCCGCCGGGTCGGGGCCGGCCACATCGGGGTGAACGCGACGCATGATCTGCCGGTGTGCCGCGGCGATGACGGCGTGGGGGCTGGTCTGGTCGACACCAAGGGTGGCGTAATGGTTGCTCATGGGTAGAACCCTCCTATGCCCGATTTTGATGATGATGCACCCCTGGTCTGCGTGCTTGGTGCCACCGGCTATGTGGGAGGCCGTCTGGTCCCACGATTGTTGCAGTCCGGAATCCGTGTGCGCTGTCTGGTGCGGTCACCTGACAAGCTGCAGCAGCAACCCTGGAAAGATGACGTCGACGTGGTCACCGGGGACGCCACCTCGCGCGAGGATGTCCAACAGGCGTTCGCCGATGTCGACGGGGTCTTTCATCTGATACATCAGATGGGGTCGGCCAAAGACTTTGCGGCGGCTGACCGCCAGGCCGCGCTGAACGTGGTGTTCGCCGCCAACGCCACCGGGGTCAAACGGATCGTCTATCTGGGAGGGTTGGGTGAGGTGGATGAGGACAGTTCGCAGCATCTGGCCTCACGCGAGGAGGTCGCCGACATCCTGAAAAGCGGGCCCGTACCGGTGACCGTGCTGCGTGCCGCGGTGGTCATCGGGTCTGGCAGCGCCTCGTTTGAGATGTTGCGGCATCTGACTGAGAAGTTGCCGGTCATGACCTGCCCGAAATGGGTTGACACCAAGGTGCAGCCGATCGCGATCCGTGACGTCGTTCGGTACCTGATCGCGGCGATGGACCTGCATGACGACAAGAACCATGACGTCGACATCGGTGGTCCCGACGTGTTGACCTATCGCCAGATGATGCAGCGCTACGCCAAGGTCAGCGGGCTGTCGCGTCGGCTGATTGTGACCGTGCCGGTTCTGACGCCGTCGTTGTCCAGCCACTGGGTCAACCTGGTCACGCCGGTTCCGTTCGGGTTGGCCCGTCCCCTGGTCGAAAGCCTGACCATCGATGTGGTGGTTCGTGACGACCACGAACAAGGCAAGGATTTGGATCCAGGGACGTGCCTGCCCTATGACGAGGCCGTTCGGTTGGCGTTGGAGCGTGTGGCTGATTCGGCAGTTGAGACATCGTGGCGGGATGCCGACCTGGCCGGTCGTAGCCCGGCCGGTCCCTTTCCGGGCGACCCTGACTGGGCCGGCGGGGTGTTGTTGAAAGACGAACGCAGCGCGACGACCACAGCCGGTCCTGAGGCGACCTTTCGCTCGGTCAGTCGTATCGGCGGGGACCGGGGTTGGCCGACGCACCAGTGGGCCTGGGTGATCCGGGGCTGGCTGGATCTGGCGTTCGGGGGCGTGGGCCTGCGTCGCGGTCGACGCGACCCCGGCTCGCTTCGTGCCGGTGACGCCGTTGATTTCTGGCGCGTCGAACGGGCGGTGCCTTATGAGATGCTGCGGCTGCGTGCCGAGATGCGCCTGCCCGGCGATGCCTGGCTTGAGTTCCGGATCCGGCCCGAGGGCGACAAGACCTTGTTGCTGCAGCGCGGGCTGTTCAGTCCTCGCGGTTTGCTCGGGCGCGTGTATTGGTGGCTACTCCTGCCCTTCCACGGCCCCATCTTCACGTCGATGGTCCAGAGTCTGGCCGCGGCGGCCGAGGACATCCAAGCCGAGATGGACACCTCCCGCATCGGGTCTGACGGGGGCGGGGAGGTCGGGTCTACCAATAGCGATGAGCCGACAGCGCCTGGCGTGGACCGCGACGGGGCTTCCCAGCCACCAGCCCGCGAGCTGCCGCCCGTTCGAGAAGCCGGATGACCCGGCCGCGCTGCGGGGCGTAGGGGGCCAACAACTCCTCCATGGCCTGGTCGGTTTCGGTTCTGTCACCAAGGGCCCAGCCCACCAGAGCCGGAATGTGGTAGTCGCCGTAACTGACCGCGTCTGGATCGCCCAGGTACAAGCGGGTTTCCGCAGCGGTCCATATCCCGGCCCCCGGCAACTGTCGGATGTGGCGATCCAGGACATCCCAGCGGCGGCTGGCGTAGAGCTGTTCGAAGCGTTGCTCGGCCAGGGTGAACCGGTGGAGCACCGCGGCGGAACGCAGGCTGATGCCGCATGTCCGCAGGCGATGGGCAGAGGTGGATCCCAACGACAGGCGGGTCGGATAGGCCCACACACCGTGGGGCGTCTTCGTCCCGGTCATCGCGATCATCTGCGCGGTCGAGCGGCCGGCCTCAAGGCCTTGCACCAATTGGCCGATGACGGCACGACCAAAGGATTCTGCGGCCCGGGGAAGGCGCCCCAGGATGGGCACGCCCAGCCGTGCAACCGCCCCCCGTAGCGTGGGGCTGGTACTGACCAGGTCGCTGAACCCCGTCGGATCGTCATCGAGGCCAGCCCAGTGGCGAGCGGCGACCAGTGCCCGTTCGGCCTCGTCTGCGGGCGTGGCAGCCGGCCCCCACACCTGGAAGGCCAATCGATCTGCACTTGGCCGGACCTCAAACGTCAACGGTCCGACTGACCCCTGTTCCGCCCTGCGCCACCCGCCCGCGGGCAGACGTGAGACCACCCTCCCGGGGCGTCTGCCCATCCCCATCCACATCGTGCCGGCCAATGGGCGCCGGGGCAGGTGATCTTCGGACAGCAGGGCGACTGCGGGCGGCGATACGGTGGCCATCGCCACCGGTCTAGCAGGTCTCTGAGGGGGTGAGGAACCACTTGGTGCCATGGATCACCCTTCCATTGGCGGCCGCCGTACGAAGGCTTGGGGTATTGCTTGCGTCGATGGTGCCGAACAAAGCCACATCGGGGTTTTCGGTCCTCAATGAGGTGATGAGTTTGCCCTGCGCGACGGCAGCGCTGCCACGGCCGACAAAGGGCGAGTCCACGACTTGTTCGGTCATCAGATAGCCGTCGAAGCCATGGTCAAGCGTTCGACTGACCCCGATCAGACCAACCCGCTGCCCTTCGATCTGCCACCAGCATAGTCGACCGGTCGTTGCGCAGTCATTCAGCTGCTCGGCGTCGGACATGGCGACCCGTGCGGCCAGACTTGCACTTCGAAACGGAAAGCCTGCGTACGCCTGCGGCAGCCACCTCTCGGCCTCTACGGGATCGGCATTCTTCAACGTGACGGAACCGTCACGCGGGACCAGATCCGAGAGGTAGCCAACGGCGACGTGTTGGTCTGCCGTCGGGCACCAACCATCACCCAGTCGTGGGGGCTGGATGCCAGGAAGGTGGTACCGCACGCTGCGGGGACCGAACATGTCAAACGCATCGAAGGCCGCCCGACACATCTGGGACGTGACCCTGCCGGTCGACGCTTCAAGGTCGACGAAGGGTTTGTCTGGGTCCCCGTTCAAAAACCTGATGCCGGCCAGGCCAATCTCTCCCCCGGCAGCGACCCGTTGGTGCCGGAAATCGGTGGCCGATCGACCAGGTATTCGGAGTTCCGTCAGCAGTTGTGTCGCGAAGCCGAGGTCGTCCAGCCAGCCGACCCGCTGCTCGATGTATCCGGTGGCGTAGCGCTGCAGGGCGGCGGTGTCTCGCGGGGGGACGGGCCCGGCCCGCAACCGCGTCAGCAGGTCGCTGATCCAACGCTCAGACAGGTCTTCGGGCACCCGTTGACGTTACGCTGCCCGAAGTTCCTTTTGCAGTCGGTTCAAGGCTTGGGTCTCGATCTTGCGCACGCTTTCGCGTGACAGATTGAGTTCTTTGCCCAAGGCGTCCAAGGTCAACACCGTGC
>JBBSNE010000098.1:0-8545 GCA_038232815.1 Euzebyales bacterium
CGACGACGAGCGCTATACCGACCTGGTCGGCAAGACCGTCGTGGTCCCGTTCGTCGACCGTCAGATTCCGGTGATCGCCGACGACCACGTCGATCCGGAGTTCGGCACCGGTGCGGTCAAGGTCACCCCGGCCCACGATCCAAACGACTACCAGATCGGGTTGCGACACGACCTACCGATGATCGACGTGATGACCGACACCGCTGCGATCAACGACAACGGTGGGCCCTATGCGGGGATGGACAGGTTCCAGGCCCGCGAGCAGATTCAAGCCGACCTCGAATCGGCAGGGCTGTTGATCAAGATCGAGGAACACGTCCACTCGATCGGGCATTCCGAACGCAGCGAGGTGCCGATTGAGCCCCGCCTGAGCGAGCAGTGGTTCGTCGATGTCGGACCGTTGGCGGACAAGGCCATCGCCGCGGTGACCAAGGGACGGACGACCTTCGTTCCCGAGCGCAACACCAAGGGATTCTTGGCGTGGCTTGAGAACCTGCATGACTGGTGCATCTCACGCCAACTGTGGTGGGGGCACCGCATCCCTGCCTGGTATGACGCCGACGGCGGTATCCATGTGCTGCGGGAGGATCCGAGTGAGGAACAGATCGCCGAACTTGGTCTGACCCATCAGGACAGCGACGTGCTGGACACCTGGTTCTCGTCACAACTGTGGCCATTCACCACCTTGGGTTGGCCCAGACAGACCCCCGAGATGGCCACCTGGTTTCCCACTGATGTCCTGGTCACCGGGTATGACATCAACACCTTTTGGGTCAGCCGCATGTTGATGATCAGCCTGCATCTATTGAACGAGGTGCCATTTCACACAGTGTTGAACCACGGCCTGGTCCGTGACGCACACGGCAAGAAGATGTCCAAATCTTTCGGCAACGTCATCGACCCGTTGGATCTGATCGACACCTACGGGGCGGATGCGTTGCGCTTCGCCCTGCTGCGATCGGCCCCGCCGGGACAAGACGTGCCACTGGCCGAAGAAAGTGTGGAGGGCGGCCGGCGCTTTGCCAACAAGTTGTGGAACGTCGCCCGGTTGGTCATGGAGCGTGCCAGCGTCGGGAGCGACGGGGGCGTGTCACCGGATGAGGGATTGCCGGCCAGCGACGACCTTCGTCTGGAGGACCGCTGGATCCTGTCGCGTCTGGGGTCGGCGCTTGAACAAGCGGATATTGCGTACGACGCCTATGACGTCGCGGCCGCGGCCAGGGGTCTGTATCACTTCGTGTGGAACGAACTGGCCGACTGGTATCTGGAGCTTGCCAAACTGCGTGACGACCGCGCCAGCAAACAGGTGCTGGTCACCGTGCTTGACTTGTCATTGCGCGTGTTGCACCCACTGATGCCCTTTGTGACCGAAACCATCTGGCGCGCATTGCACGGCTTGGCTGAGACCAACACCGACACCGCGTTGATCCGCGCCGCCTGGCCATCGGGGCCACACGCCGACCGGCCCTTTGGGCCACACGCCGACCGGCCCTTTGGGCCACGCGCCACCCGGCCCGTTGGGCCAGCAGCCACCGACCGGATCGCTGAAGACCGCTTTGCCGTCGTGCAAGAGGTCGTGACCGAACTGCGCAAGGTCCGGGCGGCCTACAACCTGGCCCCGTCGCGGCGGATCGAGGTCACCGCGGTGTGCGACGATGAGGTCCGGTCCGCGTTGCAAGACGGTCGTGACGGTGTGCAACGTCTTGCGGGGGTGTCGACATTGACATTCGCTGCTGACGTCCCCGCTGGCCTGATGGGAAAGGTGTTGGCAGCAGGTGCCGAGTTGTTCGTGTCGCTTGTGGGCATCGTGGATCCGGCTGAGGAGCTGACACGCCTGCAGAGGGAATTGGCCGTCGCGAAATCCGAGCTGCAGCGGGCCGAGGGCAAGCTTGCCAACGACAACTTCGTGTCCAAGGCACCCCCTGCGGTGGTCCAGGTCGAACAGGACAAGGCCGAAGAATGGCGGCAGGCAATGGGTCAACTGACCGCCCAGATCGACCAGCTGCATGACCACGGTCTGGCGGCATCATGAGTGCTTCCCGTGTCGCTGCGCACGTCGAGGCATTGAATTTGGCCGGCCTTGGCTTTGCGGCCAGCCGACTGCTTGGCAAAGACCCGCAACGGGTGTCAGGCCAATTCACGATGTGGGCCCGGCAGGAACTGGAGGGGTTGCCGTCGCTGACCACGCCGTTGTGGCTTGCGTTGGCCCCATTGGGATCGGGGCGGCCCGCGTTTGAACCGGCAGCGGTGTGCGACAAACTTCTGCGCGGCCGTCATGGGGATGCTGCGGCGGCAGTGCAGGCGTCCCAGCAGTGCGCTCGCGCCGGCAAGGAGCAAGCCGCGGCGGCGCCATTGGAGCGACGTGACGCTGACGATGCAGACGCGTGGGCACAACAACGGGCGCTGGTCAAAGACGTCAAGGAGTACTGGCGTGCACTGGGCACGATCTATGGCGAGGTCCGATCACGGGTCGTCACCGGCGAACACGACCGCGCAGCCAGGATGATCCACAAAGCAGAAGTCGCCCTGCAACCCCTGATACAGCGCATCACGAAGGCGTCCACGGCGGTGGCCGGGCCGACCGCTCCGGTGACGGTCGCTGCCCCGGCGACGCCAAGCCAGGCTGCGACGCAACCTGCTCCTGAGTCGGTGCAGCCTTCTGCCCGTCCAGAGCCTCGACGTCAACCCACGCCGCTGGGGGACCGAACCCAGTCACAGGCCCGGGCAGAGGCGTTCGCCCGCGCCGACCGGATTCGCAGCGAAGCCGAGGCCGAAGCTGATGTCGAGCCTCGACCTGTGGAGGTGTTGTCGACCAAGCCGGTCCGTAACCACATCTTTGCGCCGATCGTCTTTCTGCTCGTCGTGGCCGCCGTGGCCCTGATGGTCATCTTTTCGATCCTGAACTCTCCGAACCCCCTGGCCTCGTGACCGCTGACGTGGCCCTTACCCACCTGTGAGCGACGCATTTCCATGAGCGACACGACGGATCTCCAGACTGCCGTGGCAGCCATATTCGAACGCAATCCCGGGCGGATGGTGCCAGACCTTGACCGCATACGCGACCTGGTCGACATGTTGGGCAACCCTGAGCTCAGCTATGAGACGATCCATGTCACCGGCACCAACGGCAAGACCTCGACCACGGCGATGCTGTCAGGCCTGCTGGCCGCCGCCGGGTTGATCCCCGGTTCATTTTCCAGTCCTCACCTGCAGGACGTTCGCGAACGCATCCGGGTGGCCGGAGTCCCAATCACGCCGGTGGAGTTGACCCGCCACATCGACTACCTCCGCCCGTTCTTGGATGTGGTCGATGACCGACATACCGATCGCACGACCTTCTTCGAGGTGCTGACGGCCTTGGCCTTTTTGCACTTTGCCGATGTTCCGGTCAACGTGGGCATCTTCGAGGTCGGCATGGGTGGTACCTGGGATGCGACCAACGTCATTGATGCCGGGGTCGCGGTCCTGCTGGGCGTCGACAAGGACCACCATCAGTTGGGGGACACCCCGCAGGAGATCGCCCAGGAAAAAGCGGGCATCATCAAACGCGGGGCCTTGGTCGTGTCAGCCAGCCAACAACCGGGGGTTGCCGACGTCATTGCCGAACGGGTCCGATCGATGGACGCCGAACTGAAGGTGGCCGGGACCGATTTCGAACTGCTGGGCCGCTCGCCGGCCGTAGGGGGGCAACAGATCGACGTGCAGGGGGTCAGGTCGACGTTCAACGAGGTGTACCTGCCGTTGTTCGGCCGCCACCAGGCGCACAACGCAGCGGTGGCCATTGCCGCCATGGAGGCCTTCCACGGCTTTGAGGTGGAACTGGACCCCGAGATGGTCCAAGATGGGCTGGCGGGGGTCAGGGTCCCAGGACGACTGGAACCCATCCCCCGCGAGGGTCAGTCGCTGGTCGTGTTGGACGGGGCCCACAATTCTTCTGGTATGGCCACGTTGGCCCAGGCATTGCCGCAGGACTTCGCCTTCGAACGTCGGGTCGCGGTCCTCGGGATCTTGGATGACAAAGATGTCGAGGCGATGGTCAAAGCCCTTGCCCCCGTGGTGGACCACATCATCGCCGTGGCGCCCGACGATGCCCGGGCCGCTGACCCGGGGCGAATCGTCGCTGCATGCCAGGCCCTGGGGCAGAGTGTGGAACAGGCCGAGGATGCCGAACACGCCCTGGACCTGGCCGACGGGGTCACCCGTCCTTCAGACGGGGTGATCGTGACCGGTTCGTTGTATCTGGTCGGGCAGGTTCGCGACATCTTGGACCTGGACCCTGCCTGAATCCGGTCGTCGTCCCCTGTCAGATATCGGCCTGGTCGGCGTAGTCCGACGCCTGGGCCGCCATTGCCGGCACATGATCCTCAAAGGTTCTCCAGTCCCCATCGGCATCGCCGTAGGCACCCGCCCGGTTGCGCTGGTAGACACCCTCAAGGATCGCTGCCAAGCGCCAGATCCCGAAGGAGAGGTAGTAAGGCAACAGGTCCTCCGGCATCGCCTGCCCGCCCGCCTGGGTGTAGATGTGGCGGAACACATGCCGGTCGCCGAACCCCGGGACCGTGGTGGGCCGACCGATGACCGCGCCGGCCACGTCGGTTGAATCGGTCCAATAGGTCATGGTGATGGCCAGGTCGGCCAGGGGGTCGCCCAGGGTCCACAATTCCCAGTCCAACACTGCGGCCACCGTGCCATCTTTGGCCAACATCACGTTGTCCAGGCGGTAGTCGCCATGAACGATGGCCACACTCTGTTGCGGTGGCAGGTGGTCGGACAACCGTTGGTGCACCTGCTCCATCACCGGGAGATCCCGGCCCTTTTGGGCATCCATCTGTCGTTTCCACACGTGGAGTTGCCGGGCCAGGTAATCCTGGCCGCGGCTGCGGTCGCCAAGCCCGACCCGTTTGGGGTCGATGGCATGCAGAGCCGCCATGGTCTTCGCCAGGTCACGACCGGCCGCGCCGCGTATGGCGACGGGCAACGCCTGCGCATCCTCCTTGGTGCGCACGATCAAGCCATCTGTGAAGCGCATCACATAGAAGTCTGCGCCCAGCACGTCGTGGTCGGTGCACAACCCGACCACCTTCGGGACCGGCACGGGGGTGTCGGCCAGCGCCGCCATCACCCGGTGTTCACGCGGCATGTCGTGGGCACCGGGCAGCAAGGTGCCCAGCGGCGGGCGACGTAGCACGAACGCCCGCCCCGATGCATCCTCGATTCGATACGTCAGATTGGACCGGCCACCGGAGATCTGGGCGGCGCGAAGTGGCCCGTCGATCTTGGTGCGTTGCTGTAGCCACTGCTGGACTGCCTCGGTGTCCAGCGGCACACCGTCACCGTTGGGTTGATCGCTCATGGTGGCTGCCACTCTTCCACAGCTGGGTCCGGTCGTGCAGCATCGCTTGGGCCGTGCCGGACGCCGGGTGCGGATCACCCGGTCCACGGCGTAGGCTGCCGTCGATGAGCAACCACCAATCCACTTTGATCCTGATCAAGCCCGATGGTGTCCGCCGGGGCCTCATCGGCGAGGTCATCCGCCGTATCGAACGCAAAGGCCTGTCCATCGATCGGATGGAACTGCGGACGCTTGAACGCTCCGTGGCCGAAGAACACTACGGCGAGCACCGTGAACGCCCGTTCTTTGGTGAGTTGGTCGACTTCATCACCGGGGGGTCCCTGGTGGCGATGGTCATCAGCGGCGAGGCAGCCGTCGCGGCGATGCGCCAGTTGGCCGGTGCGACCAACCCCCTCGAGGCCGCCCCCGGATCAATCCGTGGTGAGTTCGCCACGATCATCGGTGAAAATATCATCCACGGCTCTGACAGCCCCGAGTCCGCGGAACGGGAAATCAAAATCTTCTTCCCCTCCTGAGCCAAAGTGGGTTGTCCACACCCGCGGCGCCGGTACGCCTTCAAATGTGATCCAGTACCGGCTGATGACGACACTGGTTGACACGATCCAATGCGACTGCTCACCTTCTCGCGGACGCCTGCCCCTGACCCCTCACGCACAACGCCCAGTCGCTGACACCCCAGAGAGGATCGATCAGCTGGTCGGGCCACAGTTGCGCGGACGGGATCGTGAACACTGCCTTTTGGTGTCGTTGGACACCCGAAATCGCGTACTTGCCATCGACACGGTCAGCGTCGGATCCGTCGACCACACCTTCATGGCCCCGCGGGAGGTCTATCGTGACGCGCTGTTTCGGGGGGCAGCAGCGATCGTGCTGGCCCACAACCATCCCTCTGGCGACCCCACGCCGTCGCCGGCGGACAGGGCGATCACCCGCCGGCTGACTGCCGCAGGTGTGGCAATCGGCGTCCCCTTGGTCGACCACCTGGTCATCGGCGACACTGATTTCACCTCGATGGCGCGGCAGGGACAGGTATGAACCAGTACTTGAGGGTTGCCTAGACCGCCACTTCAGGTGTCCATGCGACAGATGGGGCCACACCGCTTTCTGGGCCAACTGGGGGCTACACTCCAACGGCCCGTCGGCTTGACCACAGTCTGGCGGCCCTCCACCGCCCGGAATTGCACGTGTCCACACCGCCCCAACAACGCAACACCCTTCCCCTGTTCGGCCGTGACATCGCGGTTGACTTGGGGACGGCAAACACACTGGTCTACGTCCGTGGGCGCGGCATCGTGTTGAACGAGCCGTCGGTCGTGGCCATCAACACAAAGAACGGGGCGATTTTGGCTGTGGGGGCCGAGGCCAAACGCATGATCGGCCGGACGCCCGGTCACATCGTCGCGATCCGCCCACTGAAGGACGGCGTGATCGCCGATTTCGACGTGACCGAGAAGATGTTGAACTACTTCATCCGCAAGGTGCATCGTCGCCGCTACATGACCTGGCTGAACAAGCCTCGTGTCGTGGTGTGCGTACCCTCGGGTATCACGGGTGTCGAACAGCGTGCGGTCGAAGAGGCCTCGATCCAAGCCGGCGCCCGGGCGGCCTACATCATCGAAGAGCCAATGGCGGCTGCCATCGGGGCGGGGCTGCCTGTCCACGAACCCGCCGGCAACATGGTGGTCGACATCGGCGGTGGCACCACCGAGGTGGCCGTCATCAGCTTGGGCGGCATCGTGACCTCTGCCTCGATCAGGATCGGGGGTGACGAGTTGGACGAGTCCATCATCAACTACGTCAAGAAGGAATACAGCTTGATGTTGGGGGAGCGAACCTCTGAAGAGATCAAGATGGCGATCGGCTCGGCCTTCCCCCTGCCTGAGGAGTCGCACGCCGAGATTCGGGGCCGTGATCTGGTCAGCGGGCTACCGAAGACGATCATCATCAGTGCGGAAGAGATCCGCCGCGCCATCGAAGAGCCGGTCAACTCCATCGTGGATGCGGTGAAGAACACCCTTGACCGGACCCCCCCGGAACTGGCCGCTGACATCATGGACAAGGGCATCGTGTTGACGGGGGGCGGCGCCCATCTGAAGGGCCTGGACGAGCGGCTGAAGCACGAGACGGGGATGCCGATCCACGTCGCGGATGCGCCACTGAACTCTGTGGCCATCGGCTCCGGCAAGTGCTTGGAGGAGTTCGAGGCACTGAAGCGGGTGCTGATCTCTTCATCACGGCACTGACCACGCCATGAACAGCCGTCGTGCCATGGTCGGCACCCTTCTGCTGATCGCTCTTGCGCTGATCACGTTGGATTTCCGGTCCGACGCGGGGCCGGTCGGTGCAGTGCAACGGGTCAGCGATTCGGCCTTCGCCCCCGTGCAGGGCGGATTTGCCGCCATCGTGCGTCCCATCGGGGATTTCTTCGGTTCGATCGTTGAGATCGGGACGTTGCGTGGTCGCCTCGAACGGCTTGAGGCCGACAACGAGCAGCTCCGCAATGACTTGGCGGTCCAAGCCGATCTGGAGCGACGACTTCGTGAGACAGAAGAACTGTTGAACATGTCGGCCCAGCAAGATGTGCAACTGCTTGGTGCCAGAGTCATTGCGGCCCCGCCCGGCACCTTTGAACGCTCCGTCGTCATCGACGTCGGTGCGTCGCAGGGGATCGGGGAGGAGATGGCGGTCATCAACAGTCGAGGGGTGGTCGGCCTGGTGGTCGAAGTGACGGCCAACCGCGCCAGGGTCAGTCTGTTGTCCTCCACCGAGTCGGGCCTGGGGGTGCGGATCGCCCAGACCAGTGATGTGGGGTTGTTGCGGGGACAGGGCAGCGGGCTGTTGCAACTGGAGATGTTCGACCCGGATCCGCAGGTCCCACTGGACGCCGTCATCGTCACGCAGTCCTTTCAGGGATCTCGCGTACCTGGCGGTCTGCAGGTGGGTGCCCTGGAGCCGCCGCCGGACGGTGATCCCCAGGGCGAACGGTTCCTGGAAGTGCGCCCGTATGTCGATTTCAGTTCCTTGTCGACCGTCGCGGTCGTGGTGGCAGGTCGGGAACAGGAGGGGGAGTTCAGCGAGGACGAGGTCATCGACGCCCCAAACCTTGAGCCTGCGCCGCGGGTGACGGTGGTACCCAATGACTCCCAGGCGGTGCCCGGTGAGGACTTTCCGTTGCCGGCAACCCCCGCACCA
>JBBSNE010000099.1:0-8467 GCA_038232815.1 Euzebyales bacterium
AATCTAGTACCGAATGTTCGTCACCGTCGGAATCAACCCCAATTCTTGTCAGGAGCCACCCTGTGGGTTGGGCGAGACCGGCGGAGGAGCGGCAGGCGAAGGTGTGCCAGCCGGCCTGGCCGAGGCCGTGGGTGTCGCTGCGGCACCGGCGTCGGGGCTGGTTGAGGGGCTGGTTGAGGGGCTGGCGCTGGGGCTTCCCGACGGGCTAGGGCTGGGACCGGGATCGTCATCGGTGCCCTCTGGATCCACGGGGCAAAGGTAGTAGCCGCCGGGTACTTCGATCGCACCCGGGTCGCCTTCTTCACAGAATTCGATACCACTTCCGGGGGGTAGCGCAGTCGGTGGGTCGGGATTCGCGGGCGGGTTCGCCGGGTTGGCAGGCTGGATCGGGTCGGGAAGCGCGGTGATCGGGGGTAGCCTGACCGGTTGGTCCGGGGTGGTTGGGCGGACGGTCGGACGCGTCGGCACCTGGGCCACAGGCGGTTGGGCGGCTGGCGGTTGGACAGGGGTCGTCGGCCGGGTCGTCGGCCGGGCCGTCGGTCGTGCGGCCGGTTGAGACGTCGCTGTCGCCTGCGGGCGCCGCGTCGGCATTGTTGCAACGATGACATCGGGTTCATCACACAGATAGAAGTGAAAGACTTTTTCGCGGGTGACTTTCAGGTGCACTTCAGACACGCGGTCGGCGACCGGAAGCACCTGACCGTCGTAGGTGAACGCCACCACCATCTGGTACACACCCCGCCCCAGATCCTGGTTCATGACAGGCCCACTGACCATCGCCCAACCCGGATCGGGTTCAATGGAGTTGGGGAGCAACGCGTTGCGCTCAGCAAAATCGGGTGGAACCGTACCGTTGAACCAGGCTTGGCGACAGTCCGCCACGCTGTACCCCAAGTCTGGGTAGTTGTTTTGCACCATGAACGCAAGGCCGACTTCCCCGCCGGTGGCAAACGCCGTGTCCCTGGCCTTCCAGTACTCCTCGATCGCAGTCTGCACGCGACCGCTGATAGGCAATGACGCCTGATCTGACTCCGTGGTCACTTCGGGCACGGTAACGGGGGCGAACTCCACCGCCGGTGGCTCCGAACTCACACACCCGGCAGCCACCAACGCCAACCCTGCCAACATCGCAGGCAGGCGGATGGCGCGGACCGACGTCATACCCCAGACGATATGCACTTGCACGCGTCGGCACAGCCCCTGGCCTGACCGGAGGGTCACGTCGCGGCGGTCATCCCCCGTAGTTCCCGTTTGAGCTCGCTGACTTCGTCACGCAGGCGGGCGGCGTATTCAAAACGCAAATCGGCGGCGGCCTGGTGCATCTCATCGGACAGCGACTGGATCAGTTTGGCAAGATCATCGGACGGCAGGTCACTGAAGTCTGGGAACTGCAGGCCCCCCACCGCCTCTCGGCTGGAGGGGTCAGCCGCCTGGTACGGCATCCCCGCCTCGGCCGCCCGAGCCATCTGGATGATGTCGCCGACGCGTTTGCGGATGGTCTGCGGGTCGATGCCGTTCTCGATGTTGAACTGCATCTGCAGCTCCCGACGCCTGTTGGTCTCGCTGATCGCGACACGCATCGAATCGGTGATGTTGTCGGCATACATCACCACTTTGCCGTTCAGGTTTCGTGCGGCACGTCCGATCGTCTGGATGAGCGAGGTTTGTGAGCGCAAAAACCCCTCTTTGTCGGCGTCAAGAATTGCGACCAGTGACACCTCGGGCAGGTCCAACCCCTCCCGCAGCAGGTTGATGCCGATCAATGCGTCGAAGTGGCCCAGACGAAGCTCTCTCAGGATCTCGACCCGTTCGACGGTGTTGATCTCTGAATGCAGGTAGCGGACCTTCAGGCCCGCTCCCAGAAGATAGTCGGTCAGGTCTTCACTCATCTTCTTGGTCAGGGTCGTGACCAACACCCGTTCGTCGCGTTCCGCGTGCGTCCGGATCTCTTCGATCAGATCGTCGATCTGCCCCTTGGTGGGGCGCAGCAGGACCTCAGGGTCAATCAAACCTGTGGGGCGAATCACCTGTTCGACGATGGTCGTGGCAACCCGGCGCTCAAATGGCCCGGGGGTGGCGGAAACATGGACCGTCTGTCCGACTTTGTCCCGGAACTCCTCAAACTTCAGGGGGCGGTTGTCCAATGCGCTGGGTAGGCGGAACCCGTGCTCGACCAAGGTGTCCTTGCGGGATCGATCCCCTTCGTACATGCCGCCGACCTGGGGGATGGTGACATGGGACTCATCGGCGATGATCAAGAAATCGTCCGGAAAGTAGTCCAGCAGGGTGTAGGGGGTCTCGCCCGGCTGGCGCCCGTCCAGATGACGGGAGTAGTTCTCGATGCCGGAGCAGATGCCGATCTCGCGCAGCATCTCCAGGTCATAGTTGGTGCGCATCCGCAACCGCTGCGCCTCCAGGAGTTTGTTCTGCCCTTCGAGCACTGCCAATCGTTCGCCCAGTTCTTCTTCGATTGTGCCGATGGCCCGATGAAGGTTCTCTCCCCCGGTTATGTAGTGTGAGTTCGGGAACACGTTGATCCGTTCGAACTCGCCGATCAGTTCCCCCGTAATGGGCTCCAGCCGGGTGATGCGGTCGATGGTGTCGCCGAAGAATTCGAGCCGCCACGCCGTTTCGCCATCGGACGGAAAAATCTCCAGCGTGTCGCCCCGTACCCGGAACTTGCCGCGAACGAAGTTCAGCTCGTTGCGTTCGTATTGCAGTTCCACCAGGCGCCGTATGACGGAGTCCAACGCCACGTCTTGGCCCTCGGCCAACATCAGGTGGTACTTCTCGTATTGTTCTGGTGAACCCAAGCCGAAGATCGAGGACACGGAGGCCACGATCAGCACGTCCCGCCGAGTCATCAGTGCCATCGTGGCTTCGTGGCGCAGCCGCTCGATCTCGTCGTTGATCGAGGAGTCCTTCTCGATATAGGTGTCGGATGAGGGGACGTAGGCCTCAGGTTGGTAGTAGTCGTAGTAGCTGACGAAGTACTCCACGGCGTTGTGCGGGAAAAACTCCTTGAACTCATTGGCCAGCTGGGCGGCCAGGGTCTTGTTTGGCGCCATGACCAATGTGGGGCGTTGCACGTCGGCGACGATGTTGGCAATTGTGAAGGTCTTTCCCGACCCGGTCACACCCAGCAGGCAGACGTCGTCCTCCCCCCGCGCCAAGGCGTCGGTGACACCGCTGATGGCCCGCGGCTGGTCCCCCGCGGGCTGGTAGTCGCTGACGAGTTCGAAGCGTCCGTCGGCGGGTTCAGGCATGACGAGGAGTTTAGGTGTCGGGTGCGACAACGGCGGTGCGGGGGTTGGTCCACCAGGGGGTGTGGTCGCACTTCAGCGCGAATTCGTTCGGTCAACGGACTACGTGCTCGGGCGGCGCGGGCAGAACTCCGCCATCCTTGCGGGACAAGCATCTCTTCGACGTTCGGATCATGTCAGGCTGTGCAGGTCATGACCATCGACCCCACCACCGATCAGAAGCTGTTGCGCCGTCTGCAGTCGAACAGGCCGAACGACGCCTCCCGTCCGTGTCTGCCGCCGTCGTTCGGGCTGGCCGGACCGTCTGGACCGGAGGAGCCGGGCGGGTCGACGGCAAGGTGCCGACCACGGACACCCAGTACCGGATCGGGTCGGTTACCAAGACGTTCATCGCCGTTGCCGTGACGCGCCTGCGTGATGCGGGGCTGCTGGCACTCGAGGAGCCGGTCACCGGCCATCTGGGCCCAGAATGGAAGGTCCCGGCCCTTCAGAACGTCAGCGTCGGCCAGTTGCTGATGCATACCGGCGGGCTCCCGGCCGAGACCAGCGGGCCGTGGTGGGAACGCACGCTCGGGATCGGTCCTGACGAGTTGCTCGGCGAGTTGGCCGGTCGCACGGTGCCGTCAATGGCCGGACGGCGTTTCCACTACTCCAACGTGGGGTTCGCCGTCCTTGGGGGCACTCCATGGCACACGGTCGTCACCGAGGAGATCTTGATGCCTCTTGATATGCGGCGGACCACGCCCCGGCCGCAGCCGCCGTTCGCGCCAGGGTTTGCGGTGCATCCCTGGGCCGACGTCGTGCTGCGCGAGCCAGAACATGATGCCGGCGTGATGGCATCGGCCGGGCAGCTGTGGTCGACCATGGACGATCTGAGCCGGTGGATGCGGTTCATCGCCGGTGACACCGCCGAGGTGCTGTCACCCGACACCCTGGCGGAGATGTTCCCTCGGCTCGTCGACAAATCCCTGCTCATGCGTCTCAGTGGCCAACAATCCAGGTTTCGACTTCTGGAGACGCTGCGCGCGTACGTCTCCCGTATGCTCCAAGGACAACCGGATGAATGCCCCGCGATCCAGCAACGGCGGTGGGTCTACGAGGTCCCGAGCAGGCCGAGTGGTTACAACGGCTGCCTTCGGAGATGTCGGACCTGCATCGCGGGTTGGCCCACTGGATCGAACACCAGGACCAGATTCCCGCCTACAGGTTCTTGGCGGCCTTGGCACCGATCTGGGATCTGACGGGGCGCAGGCGGGATGGGCAACGTTGGGTCGACGCCGTACCTGGGTGACCGTCCGGTGCATGAGTCAGCGGTGCCTGCCCTGTGTGAGGAAAGCCGCCTGTTCGCAACCACCGACCAGCGGCGGTCGATCGTGTTGGCCAAGTTGGCCTACGAACGATCGCAACTGATCGACGACAGGGCGATACGGGCACATGGCCTGAGTGCCCTCGGCTGATCACCATCGCCTCGGCCGACATCGATGAAGTCATCACCGCCGCAGCCGAGGCGCAACGCCTGTTCCGTGACGTCGGCGACCGGATTTGGAAAGCCAACAGCCTTTTCATCGCCGGGTGGCGAGCAATCGACGGGCAGATCCTGACCGAAACCGTCGGTGGCTGGCTGTCACAGAGCCTGGAGCTCGGCCGGCAGGCGGGGGACAATCATGCCATCGCCCACGCCGAACTGAGTCTGGCCCGCTGCATCACGGCGACGGGGATTCTCATAGGGCCAAGCGACTCCTCGCGTCCTGCCACCCCACACTTCGCCGGCTGGGCGACCTCCGCTGTCTGGGGCGGGCCCTGTACCTGTGCGGAGGGTCGGTCCTTCAGGAAGGAGACGATGTGGAGGCTGAACGACTGCTCGGCGACAGCGTAGAGGCGGCCGCCCCGGCCAGGGACCCGGTCACGGTCGTCGACGCCTTGACGGACCTTGCCCGACTTGCGGCAACCACCGGCTGCCTGCACCGGGCCGCGGTACTGCTGGGCAACGCCTGGGCCGCCGGGGAGGGCAGCTTTGGTGTCACGCCGTGGCCCTCAGCACCACAGGCCGAACTGGTGTCACAACTGCGCACGTCGCTGGGCGTACAGGCATGCGATGTCGCGATTGCGACCGGCCGTGGCGCTGACCATTCAGTGGCCCTGAGCACCACCTGACCTGTGGCACCTGATCGAGGTGGTCAGATCAGTTCGGCATCATCCGTGCCGCGCGGTTGGCTCCCTCGGTCTCGACATCGCGGTAACTCACCGGTTGGCCGACGGTGGCGATGATCGCGTCGGGGAACCTGCGAACAACTCTTGCGTCAGCGGACCATGTCTTGGCGCTGCACCCGACTCGATTCATCTTCGTGGGCGGTGGAGACTTGAGTCCCCGCCTCCTGCGGGCAGGACAAAAACTTGGCGTGTCTACCCGTGATCCATGTTGTGCGCCATGCGCCACTGCGCTGGGATCTGCGTTGCCACACCGCTGATTGATCTGCGACACTGTCAGAGTGGTGTCATCTGATCGGCAAGAAGCCCAGATGGTTCAGCCGTGTGACTGGGATGAGGTGTATGAACGGCTGCTGTCTGCGGACACCGGATCGAGACTCTCCGCCGATGATCTGGAGCGGCTCGCCGTCGCGGCCTATCTCACGGGTCACGATGAGCATTGCATCCAGGTGTGGACTCGGGCTCAACAGGCCCACCGTCAGCGTGGCGAGGACGAGCGGGCGTCCAGGTGTGCATTCTGGATCGGGATGCTGTTGGCCCTGCGTGGAGAGACGGCGCAGGCCAACGGCTGGTTCAGTCGGGCGGGTCGTTGTGTCAGCGGTCTGGATTGTGTTGAGCAGGGATATTTGATGCTTCCGGTCGGACTGGCAGCCCTGAGCCAGGGGTCCATGACCGACGCGCAGACCGCCTTCAGCCATGCGGTTGGCGCAGCTGAGCGTTTCGACGACTCGGATCTGGCTGCGTTGGCGCGACTGGGGCAGGGACAATGCCGCGTGGCGCTGGGCGACATCACTGAGGGCATCGCCCTGTTGGATGAGGTCATGGTGTCAGTACAGGCGGGGGAGGTCACGGCGATCCCGGCGGGGATTGTCTACTGCGCGGTCGTGCAGGTGTGCCATGCGATCTTTGACCTGCGACGGGCACAGGAATGGACAGCGGCCCTGGACGACTGGTGTTCGGTGCAACCGGGCCTGGTGCCCTACCGCGGACAGTGTCTGGTCCATCGCTCCCAACTTCTCCAACTGCGGGGTGCCTGGCCCGCTGCCATGGCCGAGGCCCAACGGGCGTGTCAGCGGCTGGCGGACCCGGTGGGTCAGCCGGCGATTGGCGAGGCCCACTACCAACGAGCAGAGTTGCACCGACTACGCGGTGACGTCGACCAGGCCGAGCTGGACTACCAGGTGGCGGGCACCTGGGGTCGGGTGCCGCAGCCCGGTATGGCATTGCTGCGCCTGCAGCAGGGCAACGTCGATGGTGCGCAGGCGACGATCCGGCGTGTCCTGGCCGAGCCCGTCAGCCGCCTGGACCGCGCCCACCTGCTGGCCGCTGGCGTGGAGATCCTGCTGGTCGCGGGCGACGTCGAGGCCGCCCGAACCGCCGCAGCGGAGTTGCATGCGTTGGCTGACGCAGCAGGGGCGGCGCAACTGACGGCTGTATCGGCCTACGCCGACGGGGCGGTGCTGCTCTTCGAGGGCGATCTGGTCCGGGCAATGTCCTACCTGCGGCGCTCATGGCGCATCTGGCAGGAACTGGAAGCGACCTTTGAGGCGGCCCGCGTCCAGATCCTGATCGGATCAGCCTGCCTTCGACAGGGCGATGATGACAGCGCGGCGATCGAGCTTGATGCGGCCAGGGAGGTGTTCGGACGGCTGGGTGCCACACCGCAGCTTGCCCGCCTGGAGGAGTTGTCGGGCACCGCGCAAACAGACAACCGACCTGGGGGCCTGACCGCACGAGAGGTGGAGGTCCTACAGTTGCTTGCCGCGGGGGGCAGCAATGCCCACATCGCCGCCGAGTTGGTCATCAGCCCCCACACCGTGGCGCGACATGTGCAGAACATCTTCGTCAAGCTTGCCGTCACCTCACGGACCGCAGCCGCCGCCTTTGCCTTCGAACACGGATTGATGCCATCCGGACGTGACCGCTGATCCAATTCGTCGGATGTGGTGATTTCTGACCACGCGGCCGAACCACAAGTTGGTCGATTCCGGCGAGGTGGACTGGTACGCACGGGTCCTACCGTCACCTGCATGACGCACACAGATCGATCACTACATGCGGGTCACCAAGCCGACGGAACCGATGCGGCGGTACGACGGTTCACGCTGGCCCAGGCGGCCATGCTCAACCGGTGGAATCTGGCGATGACCTCCCGCTTTGTCGATGTCGATGGCATCGAGGGCCGTGCACACGTCCTGTGCCGCCCCACCGAGGGCAAGCCGGTGGTGTTGGTCAACGGCATCGGCATTCCAGCGGCCATGTGGGCTCCGCTGATGGCACAACTGGATGGATTCTCCCTGTACGCGGTCGATCTCCCCGGTTTCGGTCTGACCGGCCGGTTCACCGATCCAGGCGGCGATTACCGCCGCAATGCCGTCACGTTGTTGGCCCAGGTCGTCCAGCAATTGGGATTGGAGCGCCCGGTCTTCGTCGCCAACTCGATGGGGTCGCTGTGGACCACCTGGCTGGCCCTGGACCAACCAAACCTGGTGGCGGCCATGAGCCATGTCGGCTGTCCCGCCGTGTGGTTCGGCACCTCGGCACCGTTGCCGATGCGATTGCTGTCAGTTCGCGGTCTGGGCGGCGCGATGATGCGCGTTCAACCACCCTCACCCCGACAGGTTCGGCAACTGTCGAAAATGGTGAACGAAGACCCTCTGCCCCCCGAATTGGCCGATCTGCTATTGGCAACCGAACAACTGACCGACCACCCCTCGATGTTCCTGTTCAACCTGCGGGCAATGGTACGTCTGCGCGGGGCACGTCCGACCATGACGTTCACCGCCGACCAAGCCGCGCAGGTGACTCAGCCGGTGCAATTGATCTGGGGCGACCGCGACCCGTTCGGTGACCCCACGGTGGGGATGCAGGCGGCCAGGAGTCTGGCGTGTGCCGAGCCACAGGTCGTCCCCGGCGGGCACGCGCCCTGGGTTCATCACAGCGAGGTTGTCGCTCGCCACCTCATTCCGTTTCTCAGCAAGAAGGCCTGACGGCCT
>JBBSNE010000100.1:0-8353 GCA_038232815.1 Euzebyales bacterium
CACCAACACCACCACCGAACTGTTCTTCCGCCAGGCCGTCGGTCGCCTGGTCCGTGTCACCCCGGATACGAAGGGCCACCGCGCGGTGATGTTCCTGCCGGATGACCCCCGGTTGCGAGCCCATGCACTGGGCATCGCCGAGGCACGCCGTCACCTGCTGCGCTCCACATCCAGTGATGACCAGTCTGATGTGGACGAGCCCGTCCTGGCCCGCCACACGGACGGCGAGCAAATATCGTTGTTCCAAGTGGTCGCAGCGACCGCGACCAGCGACACCTCACAGCCAGAATGGTTTGACAGCGAACCGTTTCCACAATCCCACATCGCCGGGATTCCCTTGCACCTGCAGCCCCCGCCCACACACGCCGGGACGGTGATGGGGAGACACGGCGCGGACGTTTCCTCACCTCCCCGACATGTCACCAAGGCACAGATGCGACAGCGAAACGCCGACGTGGCGCGTGTCCTGGCGAGACGGGCGAATCTGGACCACCGGGCGGTCAACGCCCGGTTGAACAAAGAGGCGGGCATCGACCGGATCGTCCAGGCAACGGTTGAACAGTTGAGCCGTCGCCTGGACGCCGGTGAACGGTGGCTGGCCGTGCTGTGAAACTCAAGGCCCGGCCAACAACTCGTGCTGCGCGACCGGGGCCGTTTCAGGCGGCGGTGTCGACAGGCGGGTTTGGCATCGGCGGGATGTCCTCGGCGGTCGCGTGCCCACCCACGGACCCCTGGTGGTTCCAGCCGAAGACCTCCTCGTCCAAGGGCATGATCGCCCAGGCGACCAGGTAGGCCAGTACCTGCGGTCCCGGTAGGAGGATCGAAAGCACCGCGACCAGTCGGACGGCGGTGACATCCCACCCCATGGCCTCGGCAATGCCCCCGCAGACACCGGCGACCTTTTTGTCTCGGGTTGAACGGTACAAACGGCGGGGGGTAGCGGTGGCGGCGGTCATGACGGGATTCTCCTGGTTCTTCGGGGTGGACCGCTGGGTGAGAGCGGGTGATGTCTGAAAGGTAGGAAAGAACCGCCGCTGTGTCTGTTGGGGAACCCCCGCACCTTCCCCCATCAGGGTTGTCCCCGATATCTCGGACAGTGATCGTTGATCACGGCTTGGACAGGGTGCCGAACACGTCCTCCACTCGAACTTCGCTGCCGTATCGGACACGCAACAACGATCCCCGGACCGTTCGGACCAGCACTCCGTCGTCGCTGAGTGATTCGATCGTTCCGACCAGCCCTCCAGAGGCCCTCAGGCGCAGACCGACGGCCGCCCGAAACCGGGTAGGACCCACGTCGGTCGTGTCTGCCGAGCGCGTGGATGGCCGAACCGTCTTGGCCGGGGCGGTCGTCCGGCCCGCCGAGGGTCGTGGGGCTGCGGTTGCCGCCACCAACGACGGCTTGTTTTGCATCTCATCTACGAAGCGGGACGTTCCTGTTCTTGGCGCGACGACGGTGAGCTGGGCCTTGGCGCGGGTCATGGCGACGTGAAACACCCGCCGTTCTTCCTCGATCGCCATGGGCGTGATGGCCAACCGGTGAGGGATGATCCCCTCCGCACATCCGACGATCACGACGTGGGGCCATTCCAGGCCTTTGACACTATGGATGGTCGACAGGGTGACCCCGGGGCCGTCGGCCTGTGGTTGGCGGACGACACGGATCAGGAAGGGTTCGAAGGCCGCAGGGTCGGGACAGTGGTCGGCAACCTGCAACAACGCATCCAGGTCATCGATGTGGCTGGACGCGATCTGCGCGCCCGCGGAGGCGTCCAACGATTCCGCGACCTTGCCCAGACCGATGACATCGGCGATGTAGCGCAACACCTCGGTCGTCGGTTGTCGCCGGGCTCGTGCACGCAGGGCATCCAGGTCGCGAATGAATGCGTGCATGGCCTTGCGGGCTCCACCATCAAGTCTGCCGTCGGCAAGCTCCACGAGTTGTTCCGGTTCCCAACGACGCGGGCGGAGGGTGTCGCGAATGGGGCCGGGTACCCGCCGTAAGGGTCGATGCAGCACCTCGGCAAGGTCGGCGCCGTTCATCTTGTCCTCCGTCGCCAGACGCAGGTATGCCAGGGCGGCACGGATACCGGTCCGGGCCAACAACCACTCCCCGATCGGACTTCGGGTGGGGATACCCCTGGTGGTCAAATCCGCCTGGGTGCCAAGCAGCGCCACACGGACGCGCGCCAGCACCGCGATGTCGTCCGGCGGAACCGCCGCGGCCAGGGACTTGGCAACCGCATCGCCTGCCGTTTGGGCCTGCTGAGTGGTGTGGACCCGGTGGACGTCCGGTTCGGTCGAGGCCGCGTCGGGGCCCGCCGTGATCGTTTTGTCCAGACGGATGGTGTTGTTTTCGAGCAGATGGACTGCCGCGGCCACCACCGGCGCCGGACAACGGTAGTTCACGGTCAGAGGGTGATCCTCAGCCCCCGGGAACAGCCGGTCGAAATCCAACAGGTAGGTAGGTGTGGCCCCGGCGTGTCCGTAGATCACCTGATCGTCATCGCCCACACCGAAACACTGCAGTTGGGGGCTGGCCAGCAGCCTGATGAACAGCAGATACGCGGGCGTCAGGTCCTGGAACTCATCGACCAGTACCTGTCCGACCCGAGCCTGTTCTGCCAGACGGACAAGCGGGTCGGCCAGTAACAACTCGACCGCGCGATACACCATCTCGGGAAAGTCCACGGCGTTGCGGTGTCGAAGCAGGTCGCGATAGGCGGTGAAAATTCGCGGGAAATCATCGATGTCATCACGGTCCTGGGCGACCTTTTCGGGGTCGATCAGGGCGATCCGGACCTGTTCCAGACTGTCGATGTAGGGCTGCAGCGGATCGACGTTGGCCCGAATCGGCAGGTCGATCAATGTACTGAGCAGGCTGCGGACATCAGGCTCCTCCAACACCGCGACATCGGAAAGATGGCGGCGTAGAACCCGTAGGGCATAGGAGTGGACGGTGGCGGACCGCCCACCGATCCCGGGGGTCCGCCGTCGCATTTCTGCGGCCGCTTTGGTGTTGTAGGCCAGGGCCAGCACGGCCCTCCCCGGAATGAGCCGCTCGTCCACGAGTTCTCGCAACCGTGCCGTCAGCACACGCGTTTTCCCAGACCCCGCCGGTGCGGCGACCCTGACCGAACCCAACGCGGCATTGACCGCAGCCGACTGGTCGGGGGCCAGCCCCTGAGCGCTGGCCACCGACGGCCGTCCCTGCGGCGCCAACACTCCGCGCTCGGTGTCATCGCGGTGTAGCACCAGGTGGTCCTCACGGCCAAGCCGACTGGTCGCAAGCGGTTGGCGAGGCCCGCCGTCGAT
The DNA here is from genome assembly GCA_038232815.1 of Euzebyales bacterium. GTDB lineage: Bacteria > Actinomycetota > Nitriliruptoria > Euzebyales > Euzebyaceae > Euzebya. The sequence goes on from JBBSNE010000100.1 coordinate 3,316, forward strand.
CCACGCCGGATGGCCCTCGGACGAGAGGACATCAGCAGGTCCACCCGGGCGCAACTGGGGCAGGGCCCGGACCGCTTTCACAGCGTGCCACCAGACCGGCTCCGAACCTCTGTAGTCGACAGTGTTGGCCCACACAAGGTGCACCAGACGTTCCCGCGGAAACAAAAAATCGTCGGCGTGGCTGTACACCGGTTCGACGGTCTGTTCCGGCGTGCGTAACGCCCCTGGGTCGACGGCCAACTCGACGACCACCGGGGTTCGGTGCACCCACAGCAGATGGAGTCGATTCACCACCTCGACCGGCTTGTCGAGCACCGTTTGGTCAATCCTCACCCGTGGGGCGTCCCCGAGCGCGTCTGGCGGCGCCTGACCCGGCTGCACAACGGCGCCACGCCCAAGCGATGCCGGCCCCAGAGGGGCGGTACCACCCATCCAGGGTGACGGGTCGACCGTCGTCACACCAGGTGGCTGTGCGCCGCTTGACCGGCCAGCAATGGCCTGATGATGGAGGGGCGGCCCAACCGCCGTCTCAGTTCTGCCTCCAGGCTACGGATCGGCATCAGGTTTTGTGGGGCGCGAGGGTCGACATGAGGCTCTGAAGCGTAGCCCGGCAGCGTGGCGGCGACCCGATCGGCGTAGGCCCCGGCCTGACCGATGGTGGTGCTCGGTCCGATCAACATCTCAATACGTGCCACGCATGACCCGGGCTCGGCAACCGCTGATGGTAGGGGATCGGACAGGGCCAGATAGAACGACAGCTTGCGCCGTTGCGGGTCGGTGCCGAACAACGGGGTCCGCTCACCGCATCGCAAGGATCGTTGCAAAGGACGAAGGGTTTCCGGGAGGTAGATCTTGTGGGCCCGCTTCGCAAGCCCCACTGCCGTCAGCGGTTGGGAGGATGCGTGGAGCAGCCCGTCATAGACCACCAAGCTGTCCTCACCATCCGCGGCGATCTGCCCGACGGAATCTTCCAAGCGACGCCGTGCCGCCCCCAACCGTTCGCGCAATGCCATCGGATCGGTGGTGGCCGGCGATGCGGGGCGGCTTTCGTCGTCGCTGACCACGGTATCGGGGGGTCGGGGGCGCCAGGTCAGGTTGCCCGCCATGATCGGGCCCAGGCTGCGAGCATCCGAAAACACGCCCCGCTCGATGACCACCCGCTCCAGTTCGGCCCCGTCGGCGCGGGACTTGATGACGCCCGCGCCCCAAGAGGCCACCAGGCCGGGGTACGGTTCGTCTCGGTCGCGGTCGTGGATCCAGATGACCGCATCGGACGCTTGCACGCCATCGACGAAGCGGACCACATCGAACCGGGGCGTGTCGGCATGCGGGCGAATGGCCGCCCAGTCGTGTGGCGGCGCTTCGACGGCCACGTCAACCGTTCCGGGGTCGGGGTCGGGGTCGGAAGTCCGCTCGGCAACTTCGTAGGGGAAGGCATAGTCGGATTGCCAACTGTCCAGTCGGAAATCCATCATCGGCCCCGCATCAGGTATCGATCCGTTCGACCCGGCTGCCCGCCGCGGTGTGCTTGACCAAGAACCGGGTCGGCAGTCGATCGGCCATCTCGGCCACATGGGTGATGACCCCGACGGTGCGGTCGCCCGCCCCAAGATGTTCAATCGCCCCGGCAGCGACGTCCAGTGTCTCTGGGTCCAACGCCCCGAATCCCTCGTCGATGAACAACGACTCCAGCGCCACGGGCCCCGCGGCAGAAAGTGCGATCTGTTCGGCCAGGCTGAGTGCCAGGGCCAATGAGGCCAAGAAGGTCTCTCCGCCCGACAACGTTCGGACACTGCGGGTCATCCCGGCGCTGGACATGTCAGCGACCTGGATGGAACTGCGGCCATCCAACATCAGCTCATACCGCCCGCTGGACAGGTCACGAAGCGTGTCCGATGCACCGGCCACCAGCGCTCGCGTGGCCTCGTCCAACAGCCATTTCTGGAACTGGTCGCTCCGGAGCAGCCGAGCAAGCTCGGCCCCGACCACGCCCTGTTCGCGCGCATCGTTTTCCTCCAACTGCATGTCGGCCGCCATCGTGGCCAGATGGGTCAGCCGCCCGACCTCGGCCGCTGCGGTCGCTCTGGCGTCGACTCCCCGGTCACGTGGATCACCACTGCCTTGCGGCACACCGGCGTCCGCACACGCCTGCTCCATGGCCGCACGCAGCCGGGTGCCCTCGGCCTGCACGCCCTCGGCAGCTTGATCCGCCTCAGATGCCGTCATCGTGGCTGCGGGGAGTTGCTGCTGCGCCCAGTCGTGCAACAAGGTCCAGTCGGTCACGACCTCACCAGACAGCGCCGGCGGTTCAGCCTCGGCAACGCCCAGGCGCAGGCGATCAAGGCGGTCGCGTAGCCCCGTGGCCTGGTCACCTAGGTGCTGTCGGGCGGTGGTGGCCCGTTGCAGGTCCACGCGAGCCTGCTGGGCCTCTTTCCGTAGCCCAGATAATTGCTGCTGTTGAGTCCGGGCAGCGGCCAATTCCAGTTGAGCCGCAGCAAGATCCGGTTTCCCCTGCAGGGCGGTCAGGTGAATTTTTAGGCGTTCCTTGGCCGCATCCCTCAAGGTGGAGGCCTGCTTGAGGTCCGTGTCAGCCCGGGTGAGGCGGGTCTGTAGCGACGCAACCGCCTGTACTGCCGCGGTCACGGCTTGGGCTGCTTCGGCCACGGCCGCCTGGGCAGCGCTGGCATCGGGCTGCAGGGCGGGTGCGTGCTGATCAAGCGTGGCCGCGCACACCGGACAGTTGTCCCCAGGTCCCAGTCCTTCGGCGGCCTGAGCGGCCGCATGCTGACGATGGATTCGGTTCTGTGTGGTGGTCGCCTGGGCGGCCGCAGCGGTTGCGGTTGACAGTTGCGCCGTCAGTCCTGCGATGTGATCCCGTAGCTCCGGCAGCGCGGCATCAGCATCGGTCAGCGCCTGGGTCAGTTCCGTTGTGCGCCCGTGCGCGGTGATCAGCGCGTTCAACGCCTCCAGCCGGTCTGGGTCTCCCGCTGCCTCCTCGGCAGTGGTCAGTTGCCGTTCGGCATCCTCCACCGCCTGGCGAAACTTCTCCTGCGCTTGCTCTGACTCTGCGATCTGGCCTGCCAGCCGTTCCACTTCTGCTGGTGGCTGTTCGATCGCCCGCAGCCGTTCCACGCGGTCACGAAGACCCCTCGCCGTGATATTGGCGTCGCGGAACCGTTCCCGGATCTCAGCCAGCTTGTCGGTGTCGTCGGTCAGGTCGGCGATCAGCTGGCCCAGACCGGTGACCCGCTGTTGCAATTCTTGAATGTGGGCCGGGTCCACTGCACCCAACTGTGCGATCTGATGAGCGATCTGCTCGGCGCGGTCTTGGGCGGCGCGGCCATGCGCCCCGGCGCGTTGTTTCACACGTTCATAGATTCCGGTCCCCAGCAAGCGGGCCAACAGTTTCTGGCGATCCGATGCGGTGGCCTTCAAGACCCTCGCGAAATCTCCCTGCGGTAGGACGACTGCGCGCGTGAACTCCTCAAAGGTCAGTCCCAGCAGGTTTTCGACCTCTTCGGTCACGTCGTCGGCGGTGCCCGCCAGGGTGCTGGCCACCTCCCCCTCAGCGGTGAGCTGCTCCAGGGCGGCCTCAAGGGTCGAGGCACCGGTTTTGGTCCGGCGGATGGTACGGACCGCCCGATAGGGCTGGCGGCGTACGGTGAATTCCAACCCCACCGTGCACTCGGTGGCGGTGGTGGAGATCGCCGGCGCGATCTCATTGGCGTGCAGCCGTGGGATCCGGCCGTACAGGGCCAGGGTCAGCGCATCGACCACCGAGGACTTTCCCGCGCCCGTCGGTCCCACCAGCGCGAACAGGCTGGCATCGGTGAAGTCCAGCGTGACCTGGTTGTGAAACGAGGTCAGGCCGCTGATCAGCAGGCTACGGGGCCGCATGGCTGACCTCTTCCGTCGTATCGGCGCCGTCGGCCCCGCCGACCTCGCGTGCGAACTCTTCCTCCATCAATTCTTCGAACAGCTTGGGGATGCGCCTGTCCTCGATCTGCCGTTCAGCCAGGAATGAGGCGAACAACTCCTGTGGGGGCCGGCCGATACGCTGTTCGGTCGGCGTGCCGGACTGCTGGTCCCGGTTGTCCAGTCGGACATCGACGACACCGTCGCCCAGGTGGTCGCGGATCATTTCGGCAACCCCGGCGGGAACCGATCCGGTCAGCAGCACGCGCAGCCACGGGTCATCGTCGGGCACGGGCATGGCCATGACCTGCTCCAGCGGCGCGCGTATGGTCCGCAATGCGCGCCCGGCGTCCACTGGACGTATGTCGATGGCGGCAGGCTTACCGGGGGTCAATCCGACGATTGTGGCCGAACAGGGCTTGTCGCTCTCTCCGAAGTCCATCATCAGCGGAGCCCCGCTGTAGCGGACCGGCGGGGCCGAGCCGACCTGTTGCTCGACGTGCAGATGACCCAGTGCCACGTAGTCCAACTGCGCCGGAAACGCCCGCGGGTCCACGCAATACCGTTCGATGGAGTGTGCCTCACGCTCGCCCCCGCCCCGGGCCCCCCCGAAGCAGGTGACATGACCCACCAGCACGTTGACGTCATCGCTGTCCATGTCGCGGCACAGACCTGCGGCAAAGCGGGCGTACAGGTTGTTGTAGGCAGCGCCGTATTCAGAATCGCCACGGTCTGGGTCCAACAGGTCGACCGCTCGGACCGCCGCGCGGTGATGGACGAACGGCAGCATCGCAAGTGCGACCGGGGTGCCGTCGGCCACGGTCAGCCGCTGCACCCCACCGTCCTCGGGGCGGCGGACCTGTCCCACAGCATGGATGGCGTTGACGGTCAGCAGTGATCGGACTGCCTCAAGCCGGCGTGGGTTGTCGTGGTTGCCGGCAATCGTGACGACCGGGGCGACCTGGGCCAGGCCCTGCAGTGCCCGCCACACGATCTGCTCGGCTTCCGGCGAAGGGGCCTGAACGTCGAACTGATCCCCGGCCACCACGACCAGGTCCACGTCCTCATCCCGTGCGATCTGGCCGATCTGGTCCAGGACCGCACGGTGTTCGTCGGCCCGTGA
>JBBSNE010000101.1:0-8308 GCA_038232815.1 Euzebyales bacterium
AAAACCAACACCCCTTCGGTCAGGGTGTCGAACACGTCGGCATATCGCTGTTCCTTGCGTTCTGCGGTGTGACGGGTACGCCGTGCGTACCGTGACAACCCATGGACCGCGCTGACCACAAGGCTGAGCGCGATCAGCAAGGCCTGGGCCAGACGTATCTGGTCCGATGCAATGGTTGACAGGGCAATGGATGCGTTGATGAGCAGTGCCGGCACGGCGATGATCAGCGCTGCCTGGAGATTTGGCACCTTCGTCGCGGCCACTGCCACGATGGCCATGACCAACGGCGAATGTCACGGTCGTAGCGGTGGAGTTTGTACGGGACCGTCATCAGCAGTGGCGAGAGTGAGAACAGCGCGGTGGTGTCGCCGACATAGATGTCCATGCCGCGGACCAGAAGTTCCCTGTTGGACACCGGATCAAAAAGGGCAATCGTGCCGATGATGCCCACCGTGGCCAGTGCAGGTGCCAAGAATGCGGTCAACCACAAGGGCACCAGGGTGTTGAACTCCTGGGCGCCCCATCGACGTGAGCGCAGGACTTCGGCGGCCAGGGTGTATGCGGTGATGGAGGACGAACGTGAGATGAGGACGCGGAGGGGATCTGCATCAGGCACGGCGACCAACAACACCGTGATCATTGAGGTGGCTACGAGTAGCGGTGCCCAGCGCCAACCGAAGTACGTCAACGCCACCAAGCTGACTGCCGCAGGGGAGTCGGTTCATGTCAGCCCTGAAAACATCGGCGCGACCGGGCCGCTTCTTTACGGATTAGTTGACGTAACCCTTAAGGAGCTCTCTTGCCGCGGCAGTGGGGGAACGGGTTTTGGCCCGCACTTCGGTCATTGCGTCGTCAAATGAGCTAGCCATACCGGGTTCGGATTGAAACAACGCCAACAACCCCGCTGTGACCTCCGCCATCATCCCGTCGATGTCTTGCTGACGTCGTAACGGTTCCAACAGGTCGTGGTCCAGCAGGTGCCTGTGATGTCGGATGACTGCCTGAGCCACATCGGTGATGCCGTCCCCCAGTAGCGCTGAAGTCAAAATCACCACAGGATCCCAGCCTGGGTGCCGACGTCGGAGCAGCGACACACCCTGGCGGGCATCTGCCGCCGTCGCTCTGGCTGGGCCCGACAGCCCGCCGTCGGCCTTGGTTGCCACCACGATGTCGGCCAGTTCCATCACCCCACGTTTGATGCCTTGCAGATCATCGCCTGCGCCTGGGGGGAGGAGCAGGGCCATGGTGTCGACGATGTCAGCCACCGCGATCTCTGACTGCCCGACACCCACGGTCTCGACGATGACCTGATCGAATCCGGCGGCCTCGCACAGCAGCAGGGCTTCACGCGTTCGGCGGGCGACACCTCCCAGGGATCCACTGGTGGGGGAGGGGCGGATGAATGCGGTGCTCTGACCTGCCAAATCCGGCATGCGGGTCTTGTCGCCAAGTATCGATCCGCCTGTTCGTACCGATGTCGGGTCCACAGCGAGCACCGCCACACGTTGCCCCCGGTCACGGATCAGGTGAAGGCCGTAGACCTGGATGAACGTCGATTTGCCTGCCCCGGGGGGGCCGCTGACGCCCAGTCGGATGGCGGACCCGGTGTGGGGCAACACGTCATCCAGAAGCTGGGCGGCCTGCTCGCGGTGATCATCGCGGGTCGATTCGACCATGGTGATCGCCTGGGCCAACGCCCGGCGGTCACCCGCAATCACTGCCGGGGCCAGGTCGGCTGTGGTCACCCCAACAACGCCAAAACCTTCCGGGCCGCGTCAGGAATGTTGGTACCGGGGCCGAATACCGCTGCCACGCCGATGTCGTGCAGCCAGTCGTAGTCCTGTGGAGGGATGACCCCACCCACCACGACCCGAATGTCACCCGCGTCTTGTTCCGCCAGCGCATCAATGAGTTGTGGAACCAGCGTTTTGTGCCCGGCGGCCTGAGAGGAGACCCCGACGATGTGGACGTCGTTGTCGATCGCATCCCGCGCGACCTCGGACGGAGTTTGAAACAAGGGTCCGACGTCCACGTCGAAACCCAGATCAGCAAACGCGGTGGCGATGACCTTGGCGCCCCTGTCGTGACCGTCCTGGCCCATCTTGACCACCAACATGCGGGGTCGCCGACCATGGTCGGTCGCGAAGGTCTCGACGTCTTCTACAACTGCGGCATAGTCCTCATCTCCCTCATAAGCCGCCCCATAGACCCCGGAGATCGAGCGAACCGTGGCCTGGTGGCGGCCGAACACCTTTTCCATCGCGTCACTCATCTCCCCGACGGTGGCCCGTTCGCGCGCGGCGGCCACACACAACTCCAAAAGGTTGTCGTCTTGCCGTGCTCCCTCGGTCAGTCGTTTCAGTGCGGTCTGGCAAGCCTCCTCGTCGCGTTCGGCCCGCACACGTTCAAGCCGGGCGATCTGGGAGTTGCGGACCGCAGTGTTGTCGATGTCCATCACATCGACCGTGTCGACATCAGCGGGCACATAGGCATTGACCCCGACCACCACATCCTCCCCCTTGTCGACCCGGGCCTGCCGTTTGGCCGCGGCTTCTTCGATCCGGAGCTTCGGCATGCCAGACGCGACGGCTTCGGTCATGCCGCCCAACTCGTTGACCTCGGCGATCAACTCGCGGGCCTTGTCGGCCAGTGCGTTGGTCAGTGACTCGACGTAGTAGCTGCCGCCCAGCGGGTCGATCACGTTGGCGATTCCCGTTTCCTCGGCCAGGACAAGCTGGGTGTTGCGGGCGACGCGGGCACTGAAGTACGTCGGCAACCCCAGCGCTTCGTCAAAGGCGTTGGTGTGCAGGGACTGGGTGCCGCCCAGCACCGCCGCCATCGCCTCGACCGTGGTCCGTACGATGTTGTTGTAGGGATCCTGTTCGGTCAGCGACACCCCTGAGGTCTGACAGTGCGTCCGCAACATCTTGGACTTGGCGTTGCTGGGGTCGAAGGTCTCCATCAGTTCGGCCCACAGCAGACGGGCCGCCCGCAGCTTGGCCACCTCCATGAACACGTTCATGCCGATCGCGAAGAAGAACGACAGACGCGGGGCGAAGGCATCGACGTCAAGTCCTGCATCGATGGCTGCACGGACGTACTCGACCCCATCGGCCAAGGTGAAGGCAAGTTCCTGGTCAGCCGTCGCCCCCGCCTCTTGCATGTGATAGCCCGAGATCGAGATCGAGTTGAACCGTGGCATCTCCTGGCTGGTGTAGGCGATGATGTCAGAGACGATCCGCATCGAGGGTTCCGGGGGATAGATGTAGGTGTTGCGGACCATGAACTCTTTGAGGATGTCGTTTTGGATCGTCCCGCCGAGCTGGTCGTGGCTGACCCCCTGTTCCTCGGCGGCGACGATGTAACAGGCCATGATCGGCAGCACCGCCCCGTTCATCGTCATCGACACGCTCATGGTGTCCAGCGGGATCCCGTCGAACAGGATCTTGGTGTCCTCGACGCTGTCAATCGCGACCCCGGCTTTGCCGACATCGCCTTCCACGCGCGGATGATCGGAGTCATAGCCGCGGTGCGTGGCCAGGTCAAAGGCGACGCTCAGCCCTTTTTGGCCGCCGGCAAGAGCGCGGCGGTAGAAGGCATTTGACTCCTCCGCGGTGGAAAAACCAGCGTACTGCCGGATCGTCCAGGGCCGGTTGGCATACATCGTGGCGTAGGGACCGCGCAGGAAGGGTTCGAAGCCTGGAAGAGTGTCTTGATGGGGCAGGCCAGCGGTGTCGCCGGCGGTGTACAGGGGTTTGACGTCGATGCCCTCGGGGGTTTGCCAGGGCCGGTCGTCAGGTTTTGTGCCGCCGAACTCTTTGGTCGCCTTTGCTTCCCACTCAGACAGGTCGGTCATGGCCCGATCGTACAACTTGGTATAGCGTATTGTACAACTGCAGGCTGTAGAGATGCCGGGAGATGATCTGATGAACGAGGTTGCGGTTGCGGCCTACCGGGCTGATATGCGGGCTTGGCATGAACGTGTCCAAGGTGGCGAGCGGGTGGTCGTGACCGAGCGTGGTCGTCCGATCGTGCAGTTGGTTCCGGTGGATGAGCACGACGCGTTGGCCGATCTTGAGCGCCGAGGATTGCTGCGTCGCGGCGCCGATGGACGGCGTACGGTGAGCGAAGCCGTCGGGGCGCACGGCGACTCAGCTGACAGTTCTGACGTCTGGCGCCGATGACCACCGTGGTCATCGATGCCTCGGCGGCAGTCAAGTTGCTACTGGACGAACCGGGCCGGGAGTCCGTCGTCAAGTTGTGGCAGCAACAGACTCTGTCATTTCTCGCCCCCGCCGTGCTACTGGTCGAAGTCCCCGCCGCGTTGGACAGCGCCATGGGCGCGCATCGGTTGACAACTGCAGAGCGGAGTGCCGCCGACCGGTTGTGGCGACGCCATCGACGGTTCATCAGCCTGCGAACTGTCGACTCTCGTTTTGCTGTCAGGGCGGGAACGATGACAGCTGTCCTGCGTGGGGTGGACCGGTTGTACCTGCAGGCGGCACGGGAGATGGGCGGGTTGCCGCTTCTGAGCTTTGACTGGCGCCAACGTCAGGCAGCAGCGGAACTGGGCCTTCCGCTCATGCCCGCTGAGATCTAACCCACATTGGTGCGCCGATGTCACACCACGTCAGCCTGTTTCGTCTTTTTGGGTGAACGCACGCGTTGGGCCCACCAGGAGGCAGATGTCATGGATGTAGATGTGATCGTGATCGGAGCGGGTGTGGCGGGCTTGACAGCCGCCACCCTGGCAGCAAAGGGCGGCGCCCAGACCGTGTTGCTCGAACAATCAGGGTTGGCCGGTGGGCGGGCGCGAAGCACCACGCTTTCCCACGGACACGTGCTGAACATCGGCCCCCATGCGTTGTACAACGGCGGCGGCGGTCGTGCCGTACTTCAGTCCTTGGGGGTCGATATTGACGGAGCCACGCCACCGACCAGCGGCCTGGCCCTGGTCGACGGCACGCTGGCGCCCCTCCCAACGACCCCGGGTGGTTTTGTCCGCGCAGGCTGGCTGGGTGTGCGCGGACGGACGCAGACCGCGGTGGCCATCACCAAGATCCTGCGTTCTGGTGACCCAATTGGGCTGGCCGCTGTCCCGTTCGGAACCTGGATCGACGACACGGTCAGTGACCCCGCTGCGCGGGCCTTGCTGGCTGCCTCGATGCGGGTGGCCACCTACAACGCAGATGAGTCGATGTCGGCTGAGGCAGCGATCCGCCAGATCCGACTGGCCTTTCGCCCCGGCGTCACCTACGTCCATGGCGGCTGGCAACAGCTGGTCGACGGGCTGCGCCGCGCTTCGAGGGCCGCGGGGGTCCAGGTGATCACCGGGGCTGGGCGCGCCCGCCCCCAGCGGTCTGCCTCGGGTTGGGTGGTTCCCGGCCGCGAACAGGCCTGGACCGCCCCGACGGTGGTGCTGGCACTTGGATCACCAGCCGCTGTCGCGGAGGCGGTCGGCCCTTCGCTTGTCCCGTCGATTCGTTGCCAGATGCAAGAGCTGCGTCCGGTGCGGGCGGCCGTCCTGGATCTTGCTCTTGACCACCTGCCGGTATCCGGCCGGACGTTCGTGTTGGGGGTGGACCAGCCGGTCTACCTATCGGTCCATTCGGCGACGGCCGATCTTGCGCCTGCCGGCGGGGCGGTGGTGCACCTTGCGCGCTACCTGGGTCAGGAACCTGCTTCGGCGCACCGGTCGCAGCTTGAACAACTCATGGATTTGGTGCAGCCGGGGTGGGGGGACCACGTGGTCAAGGCCCGGTTCCTGCCAGACATTGCGGTGACCCATGACGTCGTTCCTGCCGCTACGGGTGGCTTGGCCGGTCGGGTGGACGTCAAACAGGGGGTCGGCTTGTTCCTGGCGGGTGACTGGGTGGGCCCCCAGGGGTTGTTGGCCGACGCCAGCATCCTGAGTGCCGCCGCGGCCGCGCGAGGGGCGCTGCAGGTGGCGTCGGTACCGGTGAGGGTGTGATGGCACAAGTGTCGGCGTGGGCCGCGGAGCGGCCTCGGTTGATCGGGTTGGCCTACCGGATCACCGGGACAGGCAGCGATGCCGAGGATCTGGTCCAAGAGGCCTATGCCCGCCTGAGTGCCGCCACGCAGGTGCAGGATCCGGCGGCGTGGCTGACCACGGTGACGGCCCGTCTGGCCATCGATCACCTGCGCTCGGCCCGGGTGCGGCGTGAGACCTATGTCGGACCCTGGTTGCCCGAACCTTTTGGGGATCCCTGTGATGGCCCCGAAGAGGAGGCGATCATGGCCGAGTCGATCTCCACCGCCATGATGGTGGTGATGGAGACGATGTCGCCGTTGGAGCGGGCGGCGTTTGTCTTGCACGACGTCTTCGGCTACAGCCACGACCAGGTGGCGGGGATGTTGCAGCGCACCCCGGCCTCGGTTCGTCAGACGACCAGAAGAGCACGTCGCCATGTTGAGGCGCGCCGCCCCCGCTTCGAGGTGGACCAGTCACGTCGTCGCGCGGTTGGCCAACAGTTCTTGGCCGCTGCAGAGGGAATGGACCTTGAGGGCCTTCTGGCCCTGATGAGCCCCGACGTGGTGTTCCGTTCCGACGGCGGCGGCGTCGTGCAGGCGGCACGTCGCGAGGTGCGTGGCCCCGAACGCGTGGTCCGCTTCTTGGCAGGGTTGGCCGACAAGGTCCCAGGCGCACGCCTGCTACCCGCGTGGATGAACGCGTCGCCCGCCATTCGCCTGCTGAACGGCAACGGGGCCCTGATCGGCGTCATGACCGTCCAGGTCGGCCCCGAGGGCCACGTGACAGAACTGAACCTGGTCGTCAATCCTGAGAAGTTGGCGGCCACCGACTGAGCGACCGGACTGCGTGTAGACCATGCGGTGTACAGACGCTCCGCGCGATGGCCCGTCGGGCACGGTCGGATGACGCTCGGTGCCATGCTGGTGAGCTGGAGTAGCCCGCTGATACGCTCTTCCTTGTACCGCACCGGTAGCGGGTTTCCCTGTTGAGCTAGCGCACGCATGTGATGTGCGGTCGAGGAGGCCCGAGAACGTGGACGTACGATCATTTGAACGTCGTGACCGAGAGCAGTTGCGAGATCTAGCGAGTGCCCATGTCGGGGCGGCGATCCCTGGCGCCACACTTCCCGCAGCGACCTTGCTGGATCAACTTGAGCGTCCCTCGGGGGAATACGTCGTCGGTCCTTGGGTCACTGATCTGGCCACCTTGGTTGTCACTGAACGGGATCGAATCGTGGCCGCCGCCCACCTGCGACGGTACGCAAGAGATGGGCAAGTGGGCGAGGACTACCGGAACGCCGGTGAGATCGTCTGGCTGTTGTGCTGGCCTGACCATTTAAAGGCGGGACGTGCGGTCCGAGACGCCGGTTTGGTTCAGCTGAGCCGATGGGGGGTGAGTCGCTGGTTTGGCGACGGGTCGCTACCAGCCCCTGGGGTCTACGGTGTCTCCGACTCGTGGCCACACATCCAAGAGCTGTACCGTGAGGCCGGTTTCGACGCCAGCGGCGGGCAAGTGGAAATCGTCTATTCCGGTGCTTTAGCGAGCTTCCCTGATGTCGGCGACCTTCCGCTGACGGGGCTGGCGGTGCGTCGACGTTTGGGACCAATTGGGACGGCCTTCGATGCGGTCTTGGACAGTGAGGTCGTCGGAAGCTTTGAAGTCGATGTGGACTTGACCCGCGGTGGCGCCAACCTGGCCTTCGCCGGCTGGGCCGATGAGTGCAATCATTGGGTCCGCGAGGACCTGCGGGGTTGCGGCATCGGGTCGTGGTTGATGGCACACGGCGGCGCCTGGCTGCGCTTGGGCAGGGTGGAAAGGTTCCTCAGCTACGCAATCGAGGACGACCAGATCGATCGATGCACCGCTTTCTACGGCAGGTCCGGGCTCCACCCGTGCAATCGGACCGTTCGCGGTTGGCAGCGTGAGCCGGACCTCAAAACCTACCCTGGGTAGACGCCCCAATTGACCCGCTATCGCGGGTTCAATCGGGGGTTTGCTCGTCTGGGGGACGGGGGGAGTCAGAAGGGGAGGACAGGATCGGTCTGGTCGCCGACAGCCGCCGGAAGCGCGTGGGCTGGTGGACCTGTTGCTGCCGCATTGGTGAGGCGTGGTCTTGGCGGTGGGGGTCTGAGCCGGGGTCGGCTGGTGAACCGATAGTGGCCCCGTCGGACGGTGAGTCGTCCGTCGTCATACAACGTCATCCGCCAGCCGTGCTGGTGGACGAGGTTGTGGCAGGTGCGACAAAGGTTTATGAGGTTTGATAGTTCGGTTGGTCCGCCGTGTTCGCGCCAGATGACATGATGCAGGTCGGTGAAT
>JBBSNE010000102.1:0-8283 GCA_038232815.1 Euzebyales bacterium
ATTGAGGCCAACCGCGAGCGAGCGACCGAACTTGTCGAGAGGAACCTGTCCGCCGTGACCGCGATGGTGCCCGCGATCGGCTATGACCTCTCGGCCAAATTGGCCAAGCAGGCCCTGGCGGAGGACCGTCCCTTGCGTGAGGTGGTCAAGGAGGGTTCAGGTCTGGCCCCCGAGGAGGTCGACCGCATCTTGGACATGAAACGCATGACCGAGGGCGGCGTCCTGTAGGGACGGCAGACCAATGCGGGCAGTGCCGTCACCAACACAGACCCTTGCGATCGCGGTCGTCCTGGCCGTTGGGGTCACCATTGCAGGGGTTGCGCTGGAGACGGCCAGGACCCTGTGTTGGCTCCGGGTGCGATGAGCCTGCACAGCGGCAGCGGTCGCTTGGCGGTGGGATTGACCGACGTCGATCTTGGTGCCCAGAAGGGCATCGTCGCAGTGTTCAACACCGCAGATGGGAAGCTGTTGCGTATCCTGCGGCGGTTGTCCGGCGCCAGTGTGCTCGTCGATGGCGTGGCGATCTCTCCCGACGGCACACAGGTGGCAAGTTATGGCAGGGACGCACAGGAGAACCGTCTGATCGTTCAAGATCTGAACAGCGGGGAGGTCACCCATGTGGTCGCAGACCGGGGAGTCGATCAGGACCGCCTGCGCATTGATCTCCACGGATGCGAGACGTGTGCAACTGCTTGATGCCGAGTGAATCATACGCTCAGGCCACGGCGGGGGTGCGGAGCAAGGCCGGTGTCAAGGCGGCTTGCAATTCCTCCGCCGACGGCACGGTCCCACTGACGTAGAAGGTGTTGCGAACCTCCGGTCCCAGGGTCGACACCATCGCGCCGTGCAGTTCGGTGCCCAGATCGGCCAACGCACGTGACATGCGGTACAACACGCCGGGGCTGTCGGGCCCCCTCACTTCCACCCGGGTGACCCCGTCCCCAGGCACAGCGTTGATGCGCACCGCAACCGGTTCAGCAAGCGCCGGCGGCCTGACGTCCCGCGCCCGTTCACGCTTGGCAACCGCCGCAGCCACATCCAGGTCGTCGCGATAGGCCGCCTGCAGATCCGCCACGACCGAGGGCCAGTCCACGTCCGGCGGCGGTGAAACCATCATCCAGTCGAGCGCAGTGCCATCTGATCGCGTGAACACCCGTGCCTGTTCCACATCGATTCGATAGGACGCCAAGACACCGACCGCGTCGGCGAACAGGCGATGACGGTCCCGTGCCACAAGCGACAGCACGTTCACCGAATCAACTGGTCCAGGGCTGACATCGGCGGCCAGCTGCCCGACAGCCTCGGTCAGCAACCGTGCGTGCACCGCCAACTGGGCGGGGCTGGCGCTGTGCAGATACCGCTGGGGCAAACCCTTCGCCGCCTCACTAACCGCCGTTTCGTCACCGCCCTCCCGCTGGGCCGCACAGACCAGCAACGCCGGGGTCGTCGAACGGGTGTCGGTCCCCCGCCCCTGAAGGACGCGCCGGACTTTCGTATACAGCTGACGGATCAACAGATCTTTCCATTCCGACCAGGCCGGCGGCCCTGTGGCACGGGAATCGGCGAAGCTCAGTAAGTACAACCCGTCCAGGGTTTCTGGATCCCCCACCGCGACGGCCACACGTTCGACCTCCGCAGGGTCATCCATGTCGCGTTGGGTCGCGGCGTCGGGCAACAGCAGGTGATGACGGATCAGTCGGGCGACCTGGTCCGCCCGTTCCGCCGTGAAGCCCATGTGCAGGACCCAGTCGCGACCGACCGTTTCCCCTGCCACGGAGTGATCGCCTGGCCAGGCCTTGCCCACGTCGTGCAGCCAGGTGCCCAGTGCCAAGCTGTCGGGGTCGGACATGTGTGAGAATATGCCGACATGTCGGGGGTCCAGCCGCCCCTCCACCACATCTGACAGCCATGCGACCGCATGCATGGCGTGGGTGTCGAGATCATAGGTGTGCAGGGGGTTGCGCTGAGGCCGACCACGGACCCGGCTCCATTCCGGCAGGTAAGCACTCCACAATCCCAGATAGTCCGCGTCGCCCATGGCGGCCATACCACCCCGCCCCGCCCACAACACCTCCAACAGGGCATCTCGAGAGGCCTGGTCCCACGACAACCGGCCTTCCCCCTTGATCTGGCGATGCAGGCGCATGGCACTGGTCCGTCCCAGCACCGTGCGATGCTGGGCGGCCGCCGCGATGGCGCGCATGCCCACCGAGGTTTCGGTGCCCAACGTGAGGTCGGCATCGATCTGAATCAGCCCGTCGACCAGATGCAATGACCCCCCGACCGCTTGAGGGGCGGGGCGGCGACGACGCCCCCGGGTGGCATCCTGCAGCAGTACCGGCCAGGTCCGTGCATGCAGGTGGGCGATCGTCCGTGTGGCCAGGCCCACGTCGTGCAACAACTCGTCGCCATCGGCCATACCCAACCGCCGAGCCACCTCATCTTGTAGGTCCAAACGGAGCGTGTTGCCCACCGTGGTGTCGGTGACCAGATGCAGCGCACAGCGCGCGGCCAACAGCCGTTCCCCGGCACCCGCCAACAGCGCCCGATCCTCCGCCCCCAGATAACGCGCACCCACCAGCGGATCCAACCCGGCCTCCCCCAGCAGGATCGCCCCCGCCCAACGCAAGGAGTGGAGATCCCGCAGGCCCCCGGTGCCGTCTTTCAGATCCGGTTCCAACGCCCCTGGGGTCCCGCCGTGCCGCAAGTGGCGTTCCGCGTCGGCTGCCACGATCTGCTTGGCCAGCGACCCGCCGGAACGGCGTAGCCAACGTGCCATCCGGGCCTTCAGATCATCGGCCATGCCCTGTGATCCCGCGACCAGGCGACGCTCTGTCAGGGCGGTTGCGGTGTCGATCCTGTCGCCGGTGGATCGAACGGCCTCTTTGCTGGTCCGCACGGCGTGCCCCACCGACAGGCCCGCGTCCCACAGCGGATAGCACACCGCGCGTACCAATTCCTCCAGGTCGGCTGCCGACCAGCCGTCGTGCAGCAACAACAGGTCGATGTCAGACCGGGGACACAATGAACGTCGGGCGTAGGATCCCAGCGCCAACAGCGCCACCCCGCCCGACCGGCGTCGGGACGAATCTTGAAAGGTTTTGAGGTTGTGCTGCAGGGCCGCATCGACCATGCCGGTCCAACGCAACGCCCACGGCCGTCCTGGCACAGCTTGGACGGTGGCGACGTCCAGTATGGCGTCAGCCCGTTCGGGCACTACAGGGCGTCGGTGCCCTGCTCACCGGTCCTGATCCGCACAACATCGTCCAACGGCAGGACGGCGACCTTGCCGTCCCCGATCTTTCCGGTACGAGCCGATTTGACGATGGCATCGATGACACCGTCGACCTGGTCGTCATCCACCATCACCTCGATCCGGCTCTTGGGGACGAAGTCGACCTGGTACTCGGCGCCCCGATACACCTCGGTGTGCCCCCGTTGACGACCGAACCCTCGTGCTTCGGACACGGTCAGGCCGGCAATGCCGACCTCTCGCAGGGCTTCTTTGACATCCTCGACCTTGAACGGCTTGACGATCGCCATGACCATCTTCATGAATATCTCCTTCGCAAGGTGACCTTGTCCTGCCAGCCTAATGAACCCTGGGTTACCAACCAATAAGGCTTTCGTTTCCGGCCGGTTACGAACCGTCTGAGACCCGCAGAAGGTAGTCGTCCGCGGCGTCGTCCCACTCCATGTCGATGATGTCGCGAGCCCGCGCCGCCTTGCAGAATTGCAGAAATCCACCGAAGCCGAAGCGTTTTTCTGAGAACTCGGGCTGATCGGCCCGCAACTTGTCCTTCAGGCCCGACAATGGCGTGGGTTGTGTGGCGGTGACGACGCTGCGAAGCAGGGCGAAGGCGTCCTCCTCGGTTTTGGACGTCTCAGGGAAGCTGACCTCCGGATCGCCTTTGGCCGGCCCGATGGTCAACTCGATGACGCCTTTGGAATCAAGGTCGCGCAACAACTCCCCGAAGGCCCTGAACCCGTAGTCGGCCTCGCTGAAGGTCGGGTCCTTGCGCAGCAGTGCGCGTTTCAGCGCAGACGCCAACACCACCCCCCCGCTGGAGCGTTGCAGGCCGGACAGCGTCTGGGTCACCAACTTCCCGACATCGGCGTCGCGTTTGTCCGGTGACCGCCCGTTGTCGTCGTCGACCTCGTCGGTGGAGGGGGGTGGTGGCGGGGGTGTGGTCTTGGCCGATGAAGCCTTGTTGCCTTTGCTGCCGGACCCACTGCCACTCCGGCCTGAGCCGCGACCTTTTTTGACGGGGAGGTCGACCCCCTCCAGGCGCTCGTAGAACAGGTACTCGTCGCACGCGGGCGGGAGGAGCTTCGAGGTCGACGCTTCAAGCCCCACACCGATGACCCGTTTGTTCAGCTCGCGCAGCTTGTTGACCAGCGGGGTGAAGTCGCTGTCGCCGGTGCAGATCACGAATGTGGTGATGTATTCGCGTTCAAAGACCAACTCAATGGCATCGACGGCCATCTTGATGTCAGCAGCGTTCTTGCGGACCACGCCCATGCGCTGGGGGATCTCGATCAGCTCGACATTCTCTCGGGTCAACATGCGCCGGTCGGAATCGAAGTACGACCAGTCCGCGTAGGCCCTGCGGACCACAACGCGGCCACGTTCCGCGAGGGCATCGGCCAATGGACGCAGCGCGAACTGCATCCCGTTCAAGTCCTCCCGGGCCCCGATGGCCAGGTTTTCGTAGTCGAGGAATAGCGCGATGCGCTCCTCGTCGGCGGTCATATGCGTATAGCTCCTCGACAGTGGTGGATCGTGCGGTTCGTGCGTCCGCTCCAAGAACCATACGCGTACCCTGGCGATCGTGGATTTCTTTCAGCAGGGACCGGTCCTGACCAACACCTATGAGGGGGATCCGATCCTGCGGGCCCATCTTGAGCGGCTGTTGCCGGCGCCGGTCCTGACAGGGCTGACGCCGTCCCTTCAGACACTGGGCCAACAGGCGGCGACGGAGCTGTTGGCACTGGGGGAACAGGCCGAGCGGGAACAGCCCCATCTGGAACACTACGACCCGTGGGGTCGCCGCATCGACCGCATCGGGGTATCGCAGGCATGGACCGCGTTGCATCGCGTCCAGGCCGACCTTGGGCTGGCCGCCATCCCCTACGAGGACGGCTATGGCCCCGAGGCCCGTGTGGTGCAGATGGCGTTGGCGCACCTGTACGGGCCGTCGTCGGCCACCTACACGTGCCCCGTCTCGATGACCGACGCCGCCACCCGGGTGTTGACCGAGGCCGCCGACCCGGAGTTGCGTGACCGGGTGGTGCCACATCTGATCAGCCGGGCCGCCGACGCGTGGACCTCAGGTCAGTGGATGACGGAAAAACCGGGCGGCTCGGATGTGGGACGGACCGAGACGGTCGCCAAGCCGTTGGCGGACGGCGGGTATGCATTGCATGGGGTGAAGTGGTTCACGTCGGCCACCACCGCAAATTGCGCGCTGGCCTTGGCCCGAACGCTTGATACCGACGGCCACGGCGTCGCTGGGTCACGTGGCCTGGGTCTGTACCTGGTCGAGCTGGTCGATCCGCGCGACGAGTCGTCCCAGATCGGGCGGACCATCCTGGTCCGCCGCCTGAAGGACAAGCTGGGCACCAAGTCGTTGCCCACCGCCGAACTGGACCTGGAGGGTGCCTACGCCACACTGGTCGGCGATCCCCATCGCGGGGTCAAGACCATCACCGGGATGCTGAACGTCACCCGGTTGTGGAACGCCTATGCCGCAGCCCACCTGCAGGCCCGGGGGCTGCAGCTGGCATTGTCCTATGCCGACCATCGTGAGGCGTTCGGGGCGCGCTTGCTCGACTTGCCCCTGCATCGGGAAACACTGGCCGACCTGGCGGTGGAATACGAGGCGACCCTGGCGCTGGTCAGCCGTGCCGCAGAGCTGATGGGGCGGGTGGAGGATCGGGGTGAGGCGGCCGGTGATGACGGCCTGACCCTGCGGGGGCTTATGCCGGTGGTGAAGTTGTTGACCGCCAAGACGGCGGTGGCGTCGGCCTCAGAGGTCGTGGAGAGCTTCGGCGGCATGGGATATGTCGAGACGACCCCGATCCCGGCGTTGTTGCGCAACACCCAGGTGTTGTCAATTTGGGAGGGGACGACGAACGTCCTGGCCCTGGACCTGTTGCGGGCAGCGGTGCGGGAGGGGGCGTTGTCGGCGGTGTTGGCCGATGCGGTCGAGCGCATGGCCGGGGCGGATGTCCCGGTCCTGGCGGAGGACATTCGGTTGATCACTGACGAGGTGCGGACACTGATCGAGGCGGCCGAGGCTTTTGCGGAGGTGGAAGTGGTCGACGTGGAGGCAGGCATGCGGACCTACGCCATGCACCTGGGGCATGTCTACAGCGCCGCCCTACTGGTCGAGCACGCCGCCTACCGCCTCGACAAGTACGACGACGACGCCCCGGTCGCGGTCGTCGGCCGGTACGTGCAACGCCACCTGGGCCCCCGCTGGTCCCCGATCCCCACACCGGCACGGCGCCAGGCGACCGACGCGATCCTGCGTGGGGCGGGTACGTCGGACTGACCGGCCAATGTCCCCGGCATGGTGCAGACTAGGAAGCCCCCGGGGGCGTAGCCCAACAGGTAGAGGCATCTCACTTAAAATGAGTACCGGTGCGGGTTCGACTCCCGTCGCCCCCACTGAAAGACCACCAAAGAGCAAGCACAACGATTACGTGGCCAGCAAGTCAGGATGCCGCTCGAGCGCCGCAAGTAACGTGTCGATGTCGTCGCTGTCGTTGTACAGATGCGGTGACACTCGCAGGTTGCCGTCACGACACGACGTGATGATTCCTTCAGCCTGCAGGGCAGCCACCAGTTGGTGTTCGTCAGTCGCAGCAATGGCGATCAGCGGGCCCCGCTGGGCGGGATCCTTTGGAGTGACCACTTGGCCGCCCAGCGCGTCCACTCCTGAGATCAAACGGTCGTTCAACGCCTGGACATGTGCGGCAATCGTGTCGACACCAGTCTGCTTGATCAACTGGATGCCCGCGATGCCGGCATAGATACTGGGAACGGGTGGGGTGCCGGACTGAAATCTCCGGGCGTTTGGGGCGGGCGAATAATCGCTGTTGTCCATTTCGAAGATGTCGGTGTCACAGAACCAGCCGGTCGCCGCTGGAAAAATCCGTTCACTCAGACCGGCCCGACAGTAGAAGAAGGCCAGCCCCGCCGATCCCAAAAGGTATTTCAGCGCACCCGCGGTCAAAAAGT
This sequence comes from Euzebyales bacterium, assembly GCA_038232815.1. GTDB lineage: Bacteria > Actinomycetota > Nitriliruptoria > Euzebyales > Euzebyaceae > Euzebya. The sequence continues at coordinate 7,247 of JBBSNE010000102.1, forward strand.
CCACGTCCAATGCCTTGACATCGATGGGAATGGCGCCGACCGCTTGATAACTGTCCAACAACACATACGCGCCGCGAGAGTGTGCCAGCTCGACGACCGCAGGCACATCGATGCGGGCGCCGTTGCGGTAACAGATCTGAGTGATGGACACCAGTGCGGTATCGCGGTCGATTGCCTGATCAAACCACTCAAGCGGGACGATAGGCCCATCGGTGGGGACATGCACGACCTTGGCGCCACGCAGCTCTTGTGCATGCCAGATCTGGCCGATCGTCGGAAACTCCAGGTCGCTGACGACGATCTTTGTCCGACCTTCCGTCAACGGCAATCCAGTGGCCAACGCGCTGACCCCAGCCGACGCCGATGTGGTGACCGCTACCTCGTCGGGGTCGGCATTGATCAGCCCCGCAAAGCTGCTGCGTACGGTTTCCATCCGTTCCATCCAGTACTCCCACGGCGAGCCCTTATCGTCCCAGTCGCGGAGATAGTCGGTGTATGACTGGCGCACCGCATCGCTCAACGCACCCTGGGAGCAACTGTTGATGTAGACGGCATCGCGGAAGATTCCGAAGCGCTCACGGGTCAGTCCGGACAGTTCAGCGGCATCTTCACTCATCGGTCACCTTCCGAGATAGGCCTTGCGGAGATCATCGTTTTCCCTCAGCCGGTCAGCAGCGTCGTGCAAGACGATGCGTCCGGTTTGCAGCACGTAGCCCGAATCGGCCACGGACAACGCCATGTTCGCATTCTGCTCCACGACCAACACCGCGACCCCGGCCGCGTTGACCTCCTGGATGATCTCAAAGCTGCGCTCGACCAGAATGGGTGCCAGGCCCATTGATGGTTCGTCCATCAGCAGCAGCTTCGGCGCCGACATCAATGCGCGGCCCATCGCCACCATCTGCTGCTCGCCGCCCGACAGGGTCCCGGCAAGCTGGTCACGACGATCGTGTAACAACGGGAAAAGGTCGAAGACACGATCGTAGGCGTCGGTTAAGTCGTCACGGCGAAGATACGCACCCATAGCCAGATTCTCA
>JBBSNE010000103.1:0-8251 GCA_038232815.1 Euzebyales bacterium
AACCCGACCTCAGCGAGGCGACGGGTGCCCCCCTGACCTTGCGGCTGCATCCTCGCCAGTGCGCGCCTGACATGATCGGGCGGCTGCGCGAGGTGTTTGCCGAACATGTCGGCCCGGTCCCGGTCCGCGTACGTATCGACGGTGGCGGCAGGACCACAGAGTTGAGCGTGCCCGACCAGCTTGCCATCACCCGCAGTCAGGGCCTGTTCGCAGAGCTGAAAATGTTGCTTGGCACTGAAGCGGTGCGGTGACCCTGGCAGCGACGTCACAGCACGCCGCCAGGGTCGGGCCGTCGCGCAGCACGAATCGTTGCGACCGGGTCGACCAGTCGCATGCCAGCATGGATCAGGGCAAGCCCTACGCGTTGACGTAGGTCAGCACCTGACGACTGAGTACGACCGGACCTTGTGGCAGGACGGTGTCGTAGGTGTTCACGGCGGGTGTGGGCCTGGCGGGCAAGTTCTTCGGCTCGCAGCCGGGCCGACTCACCCATGTCATAGGGATGCATCGGAATGTCTTTCAGCACGGGCCGTTGTTGGCCACGTCGATGGGCGTCTACAGACGCCCGGTAATCAGAAGGGTTTGGGGGCTAGAACGCCCCGAGGGGGAGGCAGCTCGACCCCGTCGTGACTGACGCTGTGGACATGATCATGGGCTGACTCCTCTCCTGAATTGGTGCTGATGAGAGTCAGAGAGTGCATGCGACGGGAGGGTGTTGTCAACTGTCCCGACCGAAGTCGCAGCCGACGATGTGATCGTTGACCATCCCCATGCTCTGCATGAACGCATATGCGGTTGTCGGCCCGACGAAACGTGCCCCGGCTGACCGCAGGGCCTTCGCGAAGGCAGTCGACTGAGCGGTCACAGCGGGAACTTCTGCGGAGGAAGATGGCCGCGCAGGTTTGGGCTGGGGAGCGAATTTCCAGGCAAAGGTGTCAAAGGACCCGTGCGTGTCGGCCAGCTCCAACACAACCCGGGCGTTGGTGATCGCGGCCTGGATCTTGCCGCGGTGACGCACGATCGAGGCGTCGTCCAACAGGCGCTGCACGTCGGTGTCGTCGTAGGCCGCGACCAGGGCGGGGTCAAATTGGGCGAAGGCGGATCGAAAAGCCTCCCGCTTCCTCAGGATCGTCAGCCACGACAGACCGGACTGGAACCCCTCCAGGCATAGCTTCTCATACAGCAGCACGTCGTCGTGGACCTCGTTGCCCCACTCGGTGTCGTGATAGGCAAGGTAGTCGGCGTCCTTGCCGGGCCACCAACACCGCTGGTGGCCGTCGGAGCCGGTGATCAATCCTGCCGGCTCGCTCAATTCAACTGTGCGCCGCCCGGACCGGCTGGAAGGAACGATCCGACAAGACCCAATTGTCGGATGATGCCGGATTCACGACGGATGATCTTGGCCGCCGCCGTCATGCGAGCAGCGTGGGTGGGCAGTTCCAACAACGCCTGTTGGATGGGAACCTCGACCTGCAGGGCGCTGCAAGCAAGGTAGGACAGCTCGTCAGGAGCTTGTGGCAGTCGCTGGCAGAATTCCTCTGGAATTCCCAGGCCCTTGAGGTAGGGGACCAGAACCTGCAGCAGGCTTGCGACCCCATTCTGGTCCGCAAGGCCGTTGGTTTCCTCCAGCGGTTCGACGGTGGCATGGAGGTAGGGCCGGTCGTGCAGTGGCTGGATAACCCTGAATCGGCGATACCCACGGGTGATGATGTCGAAGCGGCCGTCGGGCCGTTCGGTGACGCTGTCGATCTGGGTGATGGTGCCCACCTGGTGGATCATCAGGTGGTCGTCCTGTGACGTCGGGGGCAGATCATCGTCAGTTCGCCAATCGGTACCCACTTCCCGGCCCGACCGGATTGCCACCACCCCGAACTGCCGGTCGCCGTTCAGACAGTCCCGCAGCATCTGCCGATACCGCGATTCGAACAGATGCAGCGGTAGGGGCCGTCCCGGATACAGCACCAGGTGTAAGGGGAACAGCGGCAGATCCACAAGCGACAAGGCTAATGGACGGGGGGGATTCTCGCTTTCGGACCCTCTGAGGTCCACCCGGACCCCGTACATGGTGGCGGGTAGGCTCGCGGGGTGGACATTCCGGCTGTGAACCTGCGCCGCATCGACCTGCGGGGCGACCACGACGACCCGGCTGGTCGTCTGCCGCGGCCGCCCGCCGACGCGATGCGAGACGCACATGATGTGGTTGCCGACGTGCTGGCCGATGTACGCCAACGCGGGGATCAGGCTGTGGCTGAATTGAGTCAGCAGTTCGACGGTTGGAGTGGCACGCAGTGGGCGGTCGGCGAGGCCGACTTGAAGGCCGCTCTGGATGGGTTGGACCCCGGCTTGCGGCAAGCACTGGAGACGGCTCGGGAACAAGTCGAATGGTTCCACCGGCAATCCCGTCCACGCGACTGGTCCGGCGAGCACCACGGCGCACAGATGGGGGTGCGTCACGCCCCGATCAAACGCGTCGGGCTGTACGTGCCGGGGGGCCTGGGGGCCTATCCCTCAACGGTGCTCATGACGGTGGTGCCCGCCCGTGTGGCCGGGGTGGAACAGATCGTGTTGTGCACCCCGCCGGGTCCAGACGGTCACCCCAATCAAACAATCCTGGCGGCGGCGCATCTGGTCGGGGTCGATGTCGTCCTACGCATCGGCGGCGCCCAGGCCATCGCGGCCATGGCCTACGGCACCGAGCAGGTCGGCAAGGTCGACAAGATCGTCGGGCCAGGCAACCGATTTGTGGCACAGGCCAAGTTGCAGGCGGCAGCCGCCGGTGTGGTGGGCATCGATGCGATGGCGGGCGTGACCGAGGTGCTGTTGATCGCCGATGACTCCGCCGACCCGCGTCTTGTCGCCACCAGCCTGATCGCCCAGGCCGAGCACGACCCGTTGGTCACCTCGATCCTGCTGACACCCTCAGCCGAGCTTGCGGATGCGGTCGTCCCGCTGGTCACCGAGGAGGTGGCGGTCGCCCCGAACCGCGCGCGCATCACCCAGGCATTGAACGGGCAGGGCGCCGTCGCACTGGTGGACGACATCGACCACGCCATCGCGGTCTCAGACGCCTTTGCGCCAGAACATCTGGAGATCCAGACCCGCGAGCCCCGTATGGTCGCTGACCGCATCGGTACCGCCGGGACAATCTTTGTGGGCGTGCAGACACCCACCGCCCTGGGTGACTACTGCGCCGGTCCGAACCACACCTTGCCGACCGGCGGCACCGCCCGATTCACGGGGGGCTTGCGAACCGACGACTTCATGGTGCCGATCAATTGGGTGGAGTTCGACACCGGTGCATTGGAACGGATGGTGCCGGTGGTGCGTGCGTTGGGTCAGGCGGAGGGGCTACCCGCCCACATCCGCTCGTTGGAGGCGCGGTTGGACGCGCGGGCCCAGGGCCGGCTGCCATGAGCCGGCCACGTGTGCGCGACGATCTTGTCGGGGTCAGGCCCTATGGGGCGCCGCAGTTGGACGTGCCGATCCGGTTGAACACCAACGAGACCCCCTGGTCCCCCCCCACGTCGTTTCACCAGCAACTGGCCGCCCGCATCGCCGAGGAACTACCCCTCCACCGCTATCCCGACCGGGATGTCGTTGATCTTCGCGGTGCATTGGGTGGTCGGGAAGGGCTGCCGGTGGACCGGGTCTGGGTTGCCAACGGCTCCAACGAGATCCTCGTCCAGTTGTTCCAGGCCTATGGCGGGCCGGGGCGGACGATCTTGCTGGCCCGGCCCGGCTACTCCGCCCACCCCCTTCTGGCCACCGTCAGCGGGACAGCGGTGGTGACCGTGGATTTGAACGACGAGTTCGAGTTGGCGGCCGACGTCGCGCGCCGGGCGGTCCAACATCTGACACCTGCCATCGTCTGTCTGGCCTCACCCAACAACCCCACAGGAATTCCGGTCACACCCGACACGGTGCGGGCGATCCACGACGGTTTCGATGGGCTGGTGGTGCTTGACGAGGCGTACGTCGAACTGTCTGCGGATCCCGGTCAGGGCCGTGCGCTGCTCGACGAACTGGACCGCCTGGTCGTGGTGCGCACGTTCAGCAAGGCATGGCGACTGGCAGGCCTGCGACTGGGGTACCTGCTTGGTCCCGCCTGGGTGGTGGAGGATCTGTTGAAGGTTCGTCTGCCCTATCACCTAAATGTCATCACCCAGGCTGCCGGCCTGGTGGCGCTGGGGCTTGCAGATGAGATGACCGCCCACGTCGCGGTCCTGGTGCAGCAACGGGAGCGCCTGTTCACCACGATGCAGCAGATGGCCGGGCTGACGGTGTGGCCGTCGGCTGGCAACTTCTTGCTGTTCCGGGTGGACGATGCAGCCGTGGTCTTCGGGGCGTTGCTGGATCAGGGGATCGTGATCAGAGACTTCTCCAGCGAACCCCGTCTTGAAGGTTGCCTGCGGGTCACCGTCGGCGCCCCCGAGGAGAACGCCCGCTTCCTTGATGCGCTCCAGCGGACGCTTGCACGCACACGAAAGGTTTTGACATGAGCACCGGCGAGGTCAACCGCACCTCCCGGGTGGAGCGCTCCACCGGGGAGACCAAGGTCGTGGTCGAGGTCAACCTGGACGGCCGTGGCATCGCCGACGTCCAGACGGGCGTACCCTTCTTCGACCACATGCTGGACCAACTGGGACGGCACGGGCGGCTTGACCTGCACATCCGCACCGAGGGAGATCTGGAGGTTGATGCCCACCACACGGTGGAGGACACCGGTATCGCGTTGGGCCAGGCCCTGGCCGGGGCGTGGGGCGACAAGGCCGGGATCGAGCGGTTCGGTGATGCAACCGTCCCGATCGATGAGGCCCTGACACGCGTCGCAGTCGACATCTCCGGCCGGCCCTATCTGGTCTATGAAGCCGACACGCCGGTCGAGTTGATCGGCACCTATGAAACGTCGTTGACCAAACACTTCTTCGAGGCACTGGTGGCCAACGCCCGCATGTCCCTGCATGTCGCCTGCCTTGCGGGGAACAACTCCCACCACATCCAAGAGGCCGTGTTCAAGGCGGTGGCGGTGGCGCTGCGGCGGGCGGTGGCCGTCACCGGGGTCGGGGTGCCGTCGACCAAGGGTGTGCTGCAGTGATTGCCGCCGTTTTGGACTACGACGCCGGCAACCTTCGTTCCGCAGAGAAGTCGTTGCAGCGCGCGGGCTTTGACGCCTTCGTCACAGCCGACGCTGACGTCGCTGCGGATGCAGACCTGGTTGTGGTGCCAGGTGTCGGGCACTTCGGGCAGTGCGTCCGGCAGTTCGACGCCGCCGGGTTCGCGCCCCTCATCCGACAACGGGTCGCCGACCGACGACCGGTCCTGGGCATCTGTGTGGGCTTGCAGATCATGTATGAGGGATCCGATGAGGACCCGGCTGCGCCCGGTTTTGGCTTCCTACCGGGCTGGGTCCACCGCTTTCCGAAGACCGGACCCGGGGGGGAGCCCCTGACGGTCCCACACATGGGCTGGAACACCGTGACCGCGACGGGCTCAGACCCGTTGTTGGACGGTGTGGCGGGTGAACGGGTCTACTTCGTTCACTCTTTCTACGCGGCACCGAGTGACCCAGACCACGTCATCGCCCGGACCACCCATGGGCAGGAGTTTCCCGCGATCGCCCGGGAGGGCAGCGTCGTCGGCACCCAGTTCCACCCGGAGAAGTCAGGCGACGTCGGACGCCGTCTGCTTGAGAACCTGCACGCAGAGATCGCCGCCTGATGGCCTTTCAGTTGTTTCCCGCCGTCGATATCAAGGACGGCCGTGCCGTCCGTTTGACGCAGGGCAAAGCTGATGCCGAAACGGTCTATGACGCCGACCCGGTGGCTGCAGCGCAACGCTTTGCCGACGCGGGTGCTGAGTGGCTGCACGTCGTCGACCTTGACGCCGCATTCACCGGTGAGGCCCGCAACCGCCATTTGATCGCCGACGTGGTCCGGGCCACCGGCGTTGCGGTCCAGGCCAGCGGGGGTATCCGCACCCTGGATGATCTGAACGCCTCATTTGACTACGGTGCGCAGCGTGTCGTGATCGGGACGATGGCGCTGGAGGACCCCGCCTTCGTCCGTGACGCCCTTGAGGCCCACGGCGAAGCGGTGGCGGTGGGGCTTGATGCAGAAGGACGCACGCTGAAGGCACGCGGCTGGACCAGCGAATCCGGTGACCTGTTCGAGGCGTTGGAAGGATTCACCAAGATGGGGGTCGCCCGCTTCGTCTTCACCGACATCAGCCGTGACGGGATGTTGACCGGTCCCAATGTCGAGCGTCTGCGTGCGGTGGCCGACGCCACCGACGCCCAGGTGACGGCAAGCGGTGGGGTGTCGTCCCTGGACGATCTGCGGGCGTTGGCCGGTGTCCATCCGCGGGTCGATGCGGCAATTGTCGGCAAGGCGCTGTACGCCGGGCAGTTCACCCTTGCCGAGGCACTGGACGCGGTGGCGGGGCGGTGACTTCGACAGTGCGTGAGTCCGAGGGCCTTGCGGTCCGCGTGATCCCTTGTTTGGACGTCGACGCCGGTCGGGTCGTCAAGGGCGTGCAGTTCGTCGACATTCGCGACGCCGGCGATCCCGTCGAGTTGGCGCAGGTCTATGACCGTGAGGGCGCCGATGAGCTCGTCTTCCTCGACATCACCGCCTCAGCCTACGAACGCGACACCATCTATGACGTCGTGCGGGTCACCGCTGAGCAGGTCTTCATCCCGTTGACGGTCGGCGGGGGAGTGCGGTCGGTTTCCGATGCCCGCAAGCTGTTGCGGGCCGGGGCGGACAAGACGGCGGTCAACTCCGCGGCTGTTGCACGCCCCGAGGTGCTGAGTGAGATCGCCGATGCCTTCGGCAGCCAGTGCGTTGTCAGCGCCATCGATGCCCGACGACGTGACGCCGAGGATCCCTCGTTCGGGTGGGAGGTCTTCACCCACGGCGGTCGTCGGCCGACCGGCATCGACGCGGTTGAGTGGGCTGCGCAGTGCGCCGAGCGGGGCGCCGGGGAGATCCTGCTGACCTCGATGGACCGGGACGGCTCGAAGATCGGCTTTGACACCGACCTGCTGCGCGCCGTCAACGATCGTGTCACCGTCCCGGTCATCGCCAGCGGCGGGGCGGGCACCATCGACCACATGGTGGCCGGGGTGACCGAAGGTCATTCCGCGGCTGTGTTGGCTGCGTCAATCTTTCACTTCGGTGAGTTGTCGATCGGCCAGGTCAAACAGGGCATGGCCGCAAGTGGGTTGCCGGTTCGGCTTTGCTGACCATGACTTGCGGATAGGGGTCGGTCGCACCTCTGCGCGAATCACGGTCCACGGGCCTCGTTCAGGCCCCGGCCAGGCCAAGGAAGACCACGACAGCTCGTCCTAGTCGAACCATGTGGTCATCAGCCAGACGTCCGATCCGCTCGTCAAGCTTTACGCGTGAAATTGTCGTGATCTTGTCGACCATCAGGGCTTGGTAGCTGCAGGTTGTTTTCCTGATCTGGGGCGACTGGCAGGCGAATCAGGGGCGCCTCAGTCGGATCGGCTGTGAACGCACAGACGGTGACGGAACCAGTGCGCCGAAACGATCGTCTTGGATGATGACGACTGGTCTGGGTGTCCTGATGTAGCCGCTGCCTGCGGCCGTAGACCAGATCTCGGCCCTACTCACACGTCATCGACGCTCGCGGCGTCGACGAATGCCTGGTCATCGCCGGCATGAGCGCTAGCGGCGACGACCTGAGATTGGCGGTGTGCTTCGGCTGCGAACCCAGGCGCGTGAATGTCGGCCTTTGGGATCGCATGCGTTCGCGGGTAGCGGCGAACCCCCTGGGATACCGACCTGCGGTCGTCGGATGGCGTCATTCCGTCCAGGTTTACATGTTGCGGACTACCTGGTCACACCTCCCCCGCGTGAACCAGCGCCTTTATAAGGGCGATCTGCCGTGCCGGTGGCGACTGCGACGGTGCAGAAGGGGTCGACGGCCCCACGAAAATCCGACGGTTGTTCGACCCACGGATAGTGCCCAGCGCCGTCGATGACCACGCTGCTGCCAGAGGGGAACATTCCCGCCAGGGCCAACACCGGTTCCACCCCGGTCACGGCATCCTGGGCGCCCGCGATCACCAAGACGGGGCTGTGATGCGGGCCAGCTTTGAGGCCATGTCGATGGGAGGCGTGGAGAAGAATGCAGTGGCGGCCGTCGGCGTACCACTCTGCTGCCGTTTCGTGCGCACGGGCACGGTCGTCCCAGGTAGCCCAGCCCAACGGGGCGGCTACGTCAGCGA
>JBBSNE010000104.1:0-8216 GCA_038232815.1 Euzebyales bacterium
TCCCGAAATCAGGGTGGAGTAGAGATGGACATCGGGGTCATCCTCGCCTTCGTCATGTTCGCCTTGTTCCTGGCGTTGTTGTTGATCGGCTACAACGTGGCCTACTGCTTTGCAGGCACCGCCGTCGTGTTCACCTTCATCGGCGACCTGCTGGGCGTGTTCGACCCGCGGGACCTGACGCTGTTGCCGTCGCGCTGGTATCCCACGTTGTCCGACCAGACCCTGTTGGCCATTCCCTTCTTCGTGCTGATGGGGGCGGTGCTCGAGCAATCCGGGGTGGCTGAACGTCTGCTGCGGTCAATTGGCATGGTGATGGGCAACCTGCGCGGCGGGGTCGCCATCGCCGTGGTCATCGTCGGCACACTGCTGGCAGCCGCCACAGGGGTGGTGGCAGCCACGGTCATCGTCATGGGATTGTTATCGCTTCCCACCATGGTCAAGTACGGCTACAGCCACAAGCTTGCGACCGGCGTGATCGTGGCATCGGGCACCCTGGCCCAGTTGCTACCCCCCAGCCTGGTGTTGATCCTGCTGGCACAACAAATGAACATCTCGGTCCTGGGGCTGTTCCGTGGGGCCCTGCTGCCGGGGATCCTGTTGGCGTCGCTGTATGCCGCTTATGTCGCCCTGGTGGCATGGCGTAAGCCAGAGGCCGCCCCAGCCATGCCCAAGTCCGAGCGGATCTACAGCGGCATGGGCTTGTTGCGTGAGGTGATGGTGGCGCTGGTTCCCCCCGTCTTACTGATCGCCGCAGTGCTGTACGCCATTTTCGGTGGCATCGCCACGCCGTCAGAATCGGGTGCCGTCGGTGCGCTGGGCGCGTTGGTCCTGGCAGCGTTCAACCGCAAACTGACCTGGGGCATGATCCAAAAATCGACCCGGTCGACCGCCAACATCGTCATTTTGGTCATGACCCTGCTGTTCAGCTCCACCTTCTTCGCACAGGTCTTTGAACGCCTGGGAGGACAGGGCCAGGCAACCAGATGGTTGTCGGGTGTAGGAGGCGGCAAATGGGGCTTCGTCGCCGTCGCGATGATTGCGGTGTTCATACTCGGCATCAACCTGGAGTTTTTGGAGATCACCTTCATCGTGGTGCCGATCTTCGTACCGGCCATGTTGGCCCTGGGGTTCACCGAGGCCGAGTTCATCTGGTTCACCGTGCTGATGGCCATCAACTTGAACATGGCCTTCATCTCGCCGCCCGTCGGGTTCTCGCTGTTCTACCTGCAAGGCGTGAAGCCCGAGGGGGTCACCACCGCCAGCATCCACAAGGGCGCCCTGCCATTCATGGCGCTGCAAGGACTGGCCTTGGTCCTGGTCATGGCCTTCCCCGCGATCGTCACCATTTTGCTCTAACGCCCCATTCCTACTACAACGATGGTTTACTACCGTTTCGACACAACACCACCGATCAGGAGCCACCACATGACAGAGCCAACTCTCACCGAAGACACAACCCTTCCCGCCGGCCGGGGTGCAGACCGACGCCGGTTCCTGACCATGGCCGGGATGGCCGGGACCGCGGCCCTGCTGGGAGCGTGTTCCAACGCTGACGACACCGATGACACGACCGACGCCGGTACTACTGCCGCAGCGGTCTCAGACCAGCCGACCAGTGGCGGGCAGGACGAACCGGTCGAGCTGACCGCCGGCGGTGACCTGCCCGAGGTGAACTGGGAGATGACGACCAGCTGGCCCGCGGGTCTGGCCACGCTGTTTGGAACCGAGGAGAACGGTGTCGGGGCCGTTGGCTTCACCCAGGTCGTGCGGCAGTTGTCCGGCGGGCGGTTCAACATCGAAGCGAAACAGGCCGGCGAACTGGCGGGTGCCCTTGAGGTCATCGACGTGCTGCAGGCCGGAGCGGTCCAATCCGGCCACACCGCCTCGTACTATTACATCGGGAAAGGCCCCGTGTTCGCGTTCGGGACCGCGGTGCCCTTCGGGCTCACCTTCCGGCAGCAGCACTCCTGGCTGTACAGCTACCGCGATGAAGCGGGCAAACGCGGCCTGGACGTGATGCGGGAGGCATACGAGCCGATGGGCATCATCAACTTCCCGGCCGGAAACACGGGTTGTCAGATGGGCGGCTTCTTCAACGTCGAGATCAACAGCCTGGATGACCTGCAGGGCATCGTCATGCGTATCCCGGGCCAGGGCGGCGAGATCATGTCGCGTCTGGGTGCCACCACCCAGAACCTGCCCGGTGGTGAGATCGCCCAGGCCCTGCAGACCGGCGCCATCGACGCCGCGGAGTTCGTCGGACCCTTCGACGACAACACTCTCGGATTGGGTGAAGCCGGTGACTTCTATTACTACCCAGGCTTCTGGGAACCCGGTGCCACCCTGGACGTGTTCGCAAATCTGGAGGCCTACAACGAACTGCCCGATGAGTACAAAGAGATTCTGGAGATATCCGCCGAATTGTCACACGGTCGGCTGATGGGCTACTACGACGCGATCAATCCTGCAGCGCTGCAGGCAATTCGAGACGACGGGGCCGAGGTGCGGCCGTTCCCTGACGACGTGTTGGCCGCCGCCCGAGAGGAGTCAGAGGCTCTGTTGGACGAATTGGCCGGATCGGATGAGGCCTTTGCCACCGTGCTGGAACACTGGCGTCCGTTCCGCGACATGGTCCGCGATTGGCACAGCACCGCTGAGCTGTCGATTCTCCAGGCCTCCGTCACCTGACGGTGAGGCCCCGGTGGCTGGCCGCCGGGGCCTTGGTGATCACCGCTGTTGCGTTGGTGGTCAGGTCTCCCTCAGCCCCCATCGGGTCCGCGGCCCCTCCCCCGCTGGTGGTTGCCACCACCGGGTGTGGACATGCTCCGGCTGAAACCGGGTCGGGGGTGGGGGTGGCCCAAGAACTGGTGCTCACCGCCGCACATGTGGTTGTGGCGGCTGATCAGGTGCGGGTCACCGTTGACGGCCAGACCACGCCGGCGGAGGTGGTGGCGTTGGACACCCGTAGCGATGTGGCGGTGCTACGCCTCAAGGGTGTGGCTCTTGCTGAGGCCCCACCCTTCCGCCCGGCAACGGTCGTCGAAGGCGATGACGTGACGCTGACCACTGCGGTATCTGGAGAGGTGTCAGCAACCGTCCGCCGGGCTGGTCGAATCGGCATCGAGCGCGTGCGCGCCGATGAGCGGATTCTCCGCAGCGGGTATGAGTTGGACGCAACGGTGACACCAGGCGACAGCGGCGCCGGGGCGTTCACTACCGAGGGCCGGCTGGTGGGCATCGTGTTTGCCAGCGGCGAGGGCAACACGGTGTGGCTGAGTGCGGCCGACGAGATCAGTGCCGTGCTGGATCAAGCCGAGGCCGCCGAGTATGCATGGCACTGTGTCCCCAGCCGATCACGGGTCGTTCCCACAGCAACACCTTAGACCCTTGGTATGCAGATCGAACCGTTCAGCGACGAACATGATCAGCTGGAGGGGCCGATGAGATCATGGCCGAAATCATCAGCCGCAACATGGGCATATGAGGATCAGACGAAGAACCGGAACTTGCTGGCCAATTCCGCACTGAAGGCCATGATGACCGCCAGGTAGAAATAGCCGGTCGCGGCCTGGATCGAACGGCCGCCTTCATTGGCAAGTTTGATCAAGAACCCGGCGATGATGACACAAATGGCCACCAACCCACCGGCCAGCAGCACGGTGAAGTTCTCGGTCTGCAGAAACGGCGAGAACTGGGTGGTGTCAGCAGGGATTGGATTCATCGCACTCAGCGCCGCCGCACCGATGGCCCCGATCGTTCCGGCGGCAAACCACCGGGCGCTGTGGATCATGTACCGGTTGCTCAGTCGCCGCTCGACCAGATACCAGTGTCCCAACAGCAGGCCGTAGAAGGCCGAACCGAGAAAGGCCGACCCCAACACCAGTTCTGCGATTCCCCGCACGATGGCGGCATCGCGCAGTTCGGCGAAGAACGGCAAGGCCACCACGCCGGCAACGGCGGCGATCAATCCGACCCAACGACTTGCGCGTTGTTGCCCGGTCACCAACAACAACTGCCACACGACCAACAAAACGGTGAACACGGCCAGCGCCGTCGAGGCCGCCCCGGCCCGTGTGCCCACGATGGCCCAGGCACCGGCGGCGCACAGCACCAAAAAGAACCCCACCAGCAGGAAGAACCCGCGGCGGACGACACCCCACACGCCCCCAGCCCACATCACCGCTGCGCCGCCGACGGCGGTTTCCAGCAGGATGACTGACATCACGCCGGCCGAGCCGGTCATCACGCACCGTCCTTTGTCGAGATCAGGCACCATAGTGCCGTGACCGACCCCATCTCTCTGGCCCCCGGCCTGACGGGCTCAGCCAGCCTGACCGTAGCCGACCGTGACACGGCCATCGCCATGCGATCGGGGGATGTCGCGGTTCTGGCCACCCCACGCGTGGTGGCACTGGCCGAGCAGGCGGCGTGCGCTGCCCTGTCCGGCCGGCTGGGCCAGGACATGACGACGGTGGGCGTCCGGGTCGAGGTGGACCATTTCAAGCCGACCGCGGTGGGTGATGCGGTGACGGCCACGGCGACTCTGACCACGGTCCAGGGTCGCAAGCTGGACTTCGAGGTGACGGTTCGTGCCGCGGACGTCGAGGTCGCTCGGGCGCAGCACCGGCGGGTGATCGCCCCGCGCGACGCCTTCCCGACGTCGGAGGCGACCTGACTACAGATCGGTGAGGTAGGCAAGCAATGTCCGCACACCAAACCCGGTGGCGCCGGCTGGCAGGTAGGAGTCGTTTGCGGAATCCCGAAAGGAGGGCCCCGCGATGTCCAGATGGGCCCAGGGCTTGCCGTCGGTGAAATGACGGAGGAACAACGCGGCGGTGATCGTTCCGGCGTGCCCTGCCTTGCCGATGTTCTTCAGGTCAGCCACCGGGGATTTCAATGTCTCTGCATAGGCCTCGACCAACGGCAGGGGCCACAGCTGCTCACCGGCCACGACACCCGCGGACTGCAGGTCGTTGATCAGACCCTGATCGGTGCCAAGGATGGCAGCGACATCGTCGCCCAACGCGACCACCTGCGCCCCGGTCAACGTGGCCAGGTCGATGATGACGTCCGGGTCTGCCTCAGCCGCGTAGGCCAGGGCATCGGCCAACACCAGCCGTCCCTCGGCATCGGTGTTCAGCACCTCCACGGTGGTGCCGCCCCGGTGGACCAACACGTCGCTCGGTCGGGTGGCGGTGCCCGACGGCATGTTCTCCGCCAGCGCGCACAGCCCCGTGACCTTGGCGGTGATGCCGGCGTCCTTACAGGCCGACAGGGTGGCGGCGACCGCGGCGGCGCCGGCCATGTCGGACTTCATGGTCAGCATGCCCTTCCAACTCTTCAACGACAGGCCACCGGAGTCAAAGGTGATGCCCTTGCCGACCAGCACGACGTGGGTGCTCCAGCCGTCCGGCTCATAGACCAGTTCCACCAGCCGGGGCGGCTCTGAAGACCCCGCGCCGACGCCGAGGATCCCCCCGAACCCGCCGTCGGACAGTTGCTGTTCGTCAAAGATGGTGACAGCCACGTCGCTGTCAGCGACCAGGTCGGCCATGGTCTGGGCCAGTGTCGGTGGGCGCTTTTGGGCTGGCGGAGTGTTGACCATGTCGCGGGCCGCGGACACGGCGTCCACCACCACCTGGGCGCGGGCCACCGCTTGGGCTGCACCCTCGCTGTCGCTGACCACGGTCAAGCCGGTCAGGCTGGGAACCTCATGCGGCTTCTTGCGGTGTTCGGTGTAGGCGTAGGCGCCCAGGCCCGCCCCTTCGGCCACAGCCCGAACCCCATCGCCGTCCCCGGTAGCGGCGATGGCAAGCGACCCGTTCTTCGGCGCGTTGCGCACGGCCCTTGCGGCCGCCGAGCGCAACGATTCGTTGTCGCTGTCGCTTCCAATCCCCGCGACCAGAAGCAACCGGCCGTTTATGGGTATTCGAGCAACCTCCCCAGACTTGCCCGACACATCGACTGCATCAAGCGCCGCCTCCAGGTCACTGCCGAGCGCCTGACTGAGAGGCTCCAGGGTCTGCCTGCGTTGGTCGGCATCTGACGAAACAAGCACCGCCATTGCGTCGGCGTCGGCGTCCTGTAGCGGACCGGAGGAGTGGTTCAACGAAAGTGGCACGGCGCGCAGGCTACCTTCGGCAGGTCGTCGGGTCTGCACACAGAATGCCGTTTTGGAGGGCTGACTTAGAATGAGGCGGTCGATGACCGAGCAGCCGTTCGAACCCATGGCGATCGATCTGCGGCACTATGTCGACTTTGATCTTCAGTCCCCCAGCGGGCGACGTGCCATCAGCACCGACGTGATGGCGCTGGATGTCATCTGCTTGCAACCCCAACAGATCATCGAGGTGCGAACCTTTGAGACCGCTGATGCGGTCTATACGGTGCTCGGCGGTACGGCGTGGGTCGTCACCGACCAGACCGAGGTCACGCTGTCACCCCTGCAGGCCGTCCTGATCCCTGCAGGAATCCCGCACGGCCTGAAGAATACCGCGGCAGATCCGTTGATACTCCAAGTCGTGACCAGCCCGCCTGACGAGATCGCTGTTCTACCGCCGGGCCCAGTTCCCGAAGCCGCTGCCGAACAGGCCCACATCGATGCGCGACCGGGCCTGATCGACCGTCTGCGACGAACGCTGGGTACCAAGGTCGATTGAGGTAACGCCAACCGAACCCGCGTCAGGACAACTCGTCAGGTCGAGGCACCACGTCAAATGTCGTGGACAGCGTGCCACCGCCGGGCAGTTTCAGGTCAAGGTCCCCCCGATAGCGGGACAGCGGCACCACGACGTCAAGGGTCACCTGACCGGACTGCGCCCTGACCCGGTCGCCCACGCCGACCTGGAGGTCGACCAACGCACGGTCGGTCACCGCATCACAACCGCGGCCTTCCACACAGGGCGTGTCCCCAACCGGAACGGTTGCCCCCTCCACCAACACGTCAGGATTCTCAAACACGATCACGATCAACTCACCGCTGATGTCCTCGGTGATGATGCAAAAATCCTGATCCGGCCCCGCGTTGATGTCACAGTCGCCGAAGTTGATCTCAGGCAGGCCATCGTTGATGGCGATCTGGGTGTTGTCGATGCGCCCGGATCCTTGCAGACCGCTACGACCGTCACGGGCGTCGGGGAGCACATCACCAGGGGTGTCACCGCAGGCCGCGAGCCCCAACAGACACAACAGCAGGACGAAACGGCGCATGCATCCCGTTGTACCCCGCACGTTGGCGTGTGACAGAATTCACTCCTTACCAGGTTAGGATGTAACACGTGAAAGCACGGTCAGCGCTGTTCACGTTGTTCGGGGACGTCATCCGCCCGGCCGGCGGTGAAGCGTGGCTGTCGACGATCACCGCCTGCATGGCCACATTGGGCTTTCGCGGCCCGGCCGTGCGCACCGCGCTGCACCGTATGGCCACTGAGGGGTGGGTGGAACCACGGCGGGAAGGACGGTATTCGGCCTACGAACTGACCGAGCAGGGCGTGGACCGCCTGGACGATGCCGCCAAACGGATCTATCGGTTGCGTTCGACTGATTGGGACAGACGTTGGCGGCTACTGCTGAGCCCGGATCTGGGGGACTCCGGGGTCATCGCCGAACTTGAATGGATCGGGTACGGACGGCTGCAACGGGGCGTGTGGGCACACCCCCACCCCCACCCCAAGGCAGCCATAGCCCTCGTCACCTCGGCCGGCGCAGCGGCCACTTGGATCACCGATGCCGCGGTTGATGACGACCGACGTCTGGCGGCAACCGCTTGGGCGCTGGATGATCTGCGGGACCGCCATCTGTCCTTTCTGCGTGACTGGGCCCAGGTGGCGGTCCCCACGGATCCGGCGGCCATGTTCGGCATGCGTCTTCGGCTGGTCCACCACTGGCGGGCATTCCTGTTCCTGGATCCCGGTTTGCCTGCTGAAGTCCTACCGGACGACTGGCCTGGGTTCGAGGCGGCCGCAACGTTTGCTGCTGTCTATGAGTCCTTGCGGGCGGGGTCGTGGGCGTTCTACCTGGGCACACTGGACTTGGTTCCCGACCAGCGACCCGGGTCGGCGATCGTGCCCGCAACCAGCCCGTTCTCCCTCGGCCTGGCGGTCATGCAACAGGATTAGCCTGATAGCATGGCTCGTCCCCTGCCCCAGTAGCTCAGGGGATAGAGCACTGGTTTCCGGAACCAGGTGCCGGAGGTTCGAATCCTTCCTGGGGCGCAA
>JBBSNE010000105.1:0-8168 GCA_038232815.1 Euzebyales bacterium
AGGTTCACCAACACCTGTAGCAACCGTTTGGAATCGCTGTACACCATGATTTCCGGACAGCAGTGAAGGTGGGCCTCCACCTCGGTGATGCCAAGCGCTTCCTCCAGCCAGGTCCGCAGATGCAGCGGTCGGGGTGATACGGCCAGGTCCCCGGCACGCATTGAGGACACCGTCAGCACGTCCTCAACCAACTCACCCAGCCGACGGGACTGCTGGTCGATGGCCTCCACCGCCGAACGGCGGGAGGGTTCGGTCATGTCATCCCAGCGCAGGCGCAGGGTGCGTGAAAACCCTTGGATCGCGGTCAAGGGGGTGCGAAGTTCATGATTGGTGATGGCCACGAACTCCGACTGTGTCCGTTGCGCCTCGGTCAGCGCGGCGTTGGCGGCGGACAGGTCGGCGCTGCGGCCGTCGAGCATCGCCGTAATCTGCCGCAGACGATCGCGTTCTTTCACCAGTCCCCTGGCGGTCAGCCCGGTCGACACCGCCATGACCGCCGCCAACCCCAGGCGATAGGAGATTGACTGGGGCAGCCAGGGGGTGCCCAAGGCCACCGCCCCGTAGATCTCCCGAACGATGTAGCCCACCGAGATGCCGAGCAATGCCCACAACGCCCCGTGCAACTGAAACACGATTGCGCCCTCGATGGGGATCAAGAACAACATGGCCCATACGGCGGTGTCGGGATCGAAGGTGTAGGTGAACACCAACAGCATGGCGACGAAGCCGTCGATGGTAAGACCCACCATGGCCCAAAACGTTGCCTGTTCCTCTGTCTGTGCCCGACATGCGCCCAGCCATACGACCGGCGTGGCCACCGCCAGTATCACCGTCGCCATCCACGCGGGCCACTGGGTCCCGGGTGGGTAGGGGATGTAGTAGGTGACGATCTGAACCACCATGAACGGCACGACAACGACACGAAGGGCAAGCAGTCGCCGCTGGATAAGCCGCAACTCCCGCATCCGCACCGTCGTCATCACGCGCTTCCAACCGTTGCTTCCCGCTAGGACCCTGTGTGGCATTCACCCCCGACACCACACACCTCTACTACTTGCACTTCACCTGAACACATCGGGTGAGCGCTGTCTAGGCCACAAGGACACCGGCCGCAGACTAGTATCAGCCAGCTGGATCGGGTTGCGGTCATAGACTCGCCCCGCCCGTGATCGACTCTTTGCCAGCCCGCGTGGCCGTCGCCCTCACGACGGCTGTTCGGGCGTTGATCCGCTTCCTCCAACGTCGCGCGAAACTGCCGGTGGTCCGCCAGATCCTGCAGCACTGGCTGGACAACCGTCGCACCCTGCGCCAGGGCCTTTTGGCGCTGACGCTTTCGGGCGGCGTCGGCCTTGGGGCCGGGCTGGTCCTGGGGTCGATGGAGGGGATCTTGGAGGAGTTACCCGGTCTGTTGGTGTTGGTGCCCGCGGCGATCGGCATGCGGGGCGCCATCTTCGGGGCATTGGGTGCACGGCTGGGTACGGGGATGTTGTTGGGACAGTTCGAATTGACCCGCAAGCGGCGGTCGTTCGTGGGTGAAAACGTCGAGTCAGCCGTGGTGTTGACTCTGGCGTCCAGCGCCGCCGCCGGAATCCTGGCACGGGCGACCTCGGCCATGTTCGGGTTGCCGTCCATCGATTTGCTCAGCCTGGTGATGATCTCAATGTTGGGCGGGGTCCTGGCCAGCGCGTTTGTATTGGTCGGCGTGTTGTTCCTGGCCCGCACGGCCTTCACGCGGTCGTGGGACATGGATGCCATCGGGTCACCGTTGATCACGGCGACCGGGGACATGGTCACCCTGCCGGCCCTGGTTGTTGCAACGCTGCTGCTGAAGATCCCCTTCGTGGGCGCCGTGCTCGGGGCCGTGTTCCTTTTGCTGGCAACCGGCGCGGTCGTCTATGGGATCCAACGCGCGCCAACGGCCGTCCGACGGGTCGTTGCCGACAGCCTGCCGGTGCTGGCCTACGCCGCGGTGGTCGACGTCCTTGCCGGGATCGTCTTGGAAACCAGGATCGAACGCCTGTTGACCAGCCCGGCGCTGCTGGTGCTGATCCCCCCGTTCATCGCCAACTGCGGGTCTGTCGGCGGAATCCTGGCCGCACGCCTGGGGTCGGATCTGCACCTGGGTTTGATCAGCCCCCGGGTATGGCCAGAGCACCTGGCCCGCCTTGAACTGTCGTTCACGGTGATCCTCTCGGCGTTGGCCTTCACCTTCGTGGGCTTGACCGGCCACTTCGGTGCGATCGCCACCGGGCTGTCCTCCCCCGGCCTTGGCCGCATGATCGCCATCTCGTTGATCGGTGGCGGGTTGGCGGCGGCGTTGTTGATGATCGTCAGCTACACCGCAGCGTCGGCGACCTACCGCTTCGGTCGGGACCCCGACAACTACGGCATTCCCATCGTCACCGCCACGATGGATCTGTTGGGGGTCTTGTGCCTTGTGGCGGCAATCAGCATCATTGGAGTCGGGTAATGAGACGCAACGTCAAAGAACTGCTGAGTTCAAGCAAAGACGCCACCGAGCTGATGCTTGACCTGGCCTTCGCCTCGGTGTTTTTGGACGAGGACAAGTTGGCTGCCGAGGTCCTGCACCTGGAAGACCGGATGGACGATGCCGTCCGCGAGCTGCGCATCTTGTGCATGCTGGCAACCCGCTCGCAGGAGGATGCCGAACAACTGTCGGGCGTGCTCGGGCTTGTCAATGCCATGGAGGCGATCGCCGACGCCGCGGAGGACATCGCCCGCGTCACCTTGCGCGACCTGGGTGTGCCACCGGAATTGCGTGACGACCTGCGTCATGCCGATGAGGTGACGGCACGCATCAAGATCCGCGACCCCTCCGACATGATCGGGGCAACGCTGCGCGACCTTGCACTGCCCGCCGAGACGGGGATGTGGGTCATCGCCATCCGACGTGAGGTCGAATACGAACACGGCCCCTCCGCCGACACCACGCTATTGCAGGGCGATGTGCTGTTCGTCCAGGGTCCCGCCGAGGGGGTCGACCTGTTGCGGCAACGGGCCGGCGGACAATCACTGGGCCTGGTGGCACCGCCCCAACCACGACGACTGACCGATCTGGATCGAGCGGTCGACATCCTCATCGAGATGAAGAACTCCGCAGAGACCGCGGTCGGCCTGGCCTACTCCGCGGTTCTGTTTAACGACACCGGTCTGGCCAGTGAGGTCAGCGGCATCGAGGACATCTGTGACGGGCTGTATCACGATCTGCAACGCTGGGTGTTGCGGGCGGCACGCGAGCTTGACGACGACGACGAACTTGACGGTCTGCGCGCGCTGTTGGCAATCGGGCAGTCGGCGGAGTCCATCGCCGATGCCGCCCAAGAGATGACGCGACTGGCAGAAAGTCCTGAGGAAACCCACCCGGTCATCCGGGCTGCGCTGATCGACACCGAAGAACGAGTCGATGACACCGTGGTCCATGCCGGATCAGAGCTGGTCGGCCGGTCGTTGCGTGACCTGAAGCTGCGCACCACCACAGGTGCCGATGTGTTGGCCCTGCAACGCCGCGGCCGGTGGGTCAACAAGCCGGGGGCAACCCGACGGCTGGAGGAAGGTGATCGGCTGCTGGTGCTGGCCCCCGAGGAGGGCCTTGAGCGACTGCGGTCATGGGCCGGCGACCTCCGCGCGGTCGAGCAGCCCTCGGATTCGTTCGCCTGATTTTATGGGATGCCGAGGTCGCGGGCGATCAGCATGCGCTGGACCTCGCTGGTGCCCTCGCCGATCTCCAAGATCTTTGCGTCCTGATAGAACCGGCCGACCAGAAATTCGGTGGTGAACCCGTAGCCGCCGAAGATCTGGCAGGCCTCCCGGGCGGCGGTGACTGCGTACTCCGTTGACATCAGCTTGGCGACGCTGGCCTGCCGTTTGAACGGCTTGCCCTCCTGCAGCAGCCAGCAGGCATACAGATACTGGTTGCGGGCCACCTCGGCCATGGCCTCCATGTCGGCGATCTTGAAGGCCACCGCCTGATAGCTGCCGATGGGCTTGCCGAACGCCTCGCGCTCGTGGGCGTAGCGGACACACTCGTCGATGCAGCCCTGGATCAGGCCCACGGCCAAGGCCGAGATGGCGATTCGCCCCTCGTCCAGGATGTTCAGGAAGTTGGCGAAGCCCCGGCCCTCCTCCCCCAGTTGATTTTCGGCGGGTATTTCAACGTCCTCGAAGTACAGGTCACGGGTGTCAGAAGCGTGCCAGCCGACCTTGCGGTAGCCATTACCGATGGTGTAGCCCTCGGTGCCGGTCGGGATGACGAAGTTGGTGACTGCTCGCGGGTCGTCGTTGGTCACCGCGGTGATCGTGACGAACTCGCTGATGTCGGTCCCGACGTTGGTGATGAACTGTTTCGAGCCGTTGATCACCCAGTGGTCACCGTCTCGTCTGGCGGTGGTCCGAAGGCCCCCGGCGTCAGAGCCACCGCCCGGCTCGGTCAACCCGAATCCCGCCAGCTTCTTGCCTTCGGCGAGCTGCGGCAGCAGTTCCTTTTTCTGGGTGTCGTTGCCGAACTTGTGGATCGGCATGGCCCCCAGACCCACGCCGGCTTCCAGCGTGATGCCGACGGATTGGTCGACCCGTCCCAGTTCCTCGATGGCCAGACACAACGACATGTAATCACCCCCCTGGCCGCCGTACTCCTGTGGAAACGGCAGTCCGAACAAGCCCATCTGCCCCATCTGCAAGACGATGTCGGTGGGGAACTCACCTTGGGCGTTGAACTTCTCGGCCCGGGGGGCAACGACGGTCTGGGAGAAGTGGCGCACGACCTCGCGCAACGCCCGCTGTTCTTCGGTCAGGTCGAACGAGATGGCCATTTGGGAAGTGTAGAACCCCTCGACAGGGGGTGCGGTCGCACCTAGGCGCGATTTCAGACGCAGACGTCGCGATACGATCGGACCATGGGGTCAGGTCCGCGGACGTTCAGCAGGACCCGGGGTCGAACAACGACAGGTCGACCAACGGGCAGGGGGCGGCGGACCAATCTGGCTTTGTTGGTCCTTGTGCCCCTGGCGGTGCTGACCGGACTGTGGTCCAACACCATCGGAACGCAATGGCTGATCGGCCCGGCCACAGTGCACGCGGTCATCGCGATCGCCATCGCCGTGCTGTCACCGTGGAAGTCACTTGTGGTGCGGCGTGGGTTGCGGAGATGGAAGCGGTCGACCTGGACGTCACTACTGCTGTTGACGTTGATCCTGGCGGCGTTGATCACGGGGGTGCTGCACGCGAGCGGGCTGCAGGCCCTTCCGGGGTGGACCACGGTCATGCAGGTGCACGTGGCGGCGGCGTTGGTGGCGCTGCTTTTGGTGGTCTCCCACTTCCGCGCCCATCCGGTCCGGCCCCGCCGGCGGGATGTGGGACGACGGACGGTTGTCAAGACAGTGGGTTTGGTATCGCTGGCTTCGTTGACGTGGCTGGGTCAAGAGGTGACGTTGGACCGTGTGGGACTGGCGGGTGGTCGGCGCCGGTTCACCGGTTCTCACCAGCTCAGCCCATTCGATCAGTCCGGGGTGCCCGTCACCTCATGGCTTGACGACCAGGTGCAGGACATCGGCGCAGACGAATGGCGGCTACGCATCGATGGCCAGACGTTGTCGTTGGCTGACCTGGACTCCTACCCCCACGACGACATCGCGGCCGTCCTGGACTGCACCGGCGGGTGGTACTCCCCCCAGACCTGGACGGGCATACCTTTGGCCAAGCTGCTCGATGTCCACGAGCGTCGATCGGTCCTGGTCCGATCGGCCACCGGGTACGCCCGTCGATTTCCGTCCCGTGACCTTGGCCGTCTGTGGCTGGTCACCAATGTCAACGGCACGCCACTCAGCGCTGGCCATGGGTTCCCGGCCCGCATCGTCGCCCCCGGCCGCCGTGGATTTTGGTGGGTGAAGTGGGTCACCGACATCCACACCTCTGACGTTCCGTGGTGGGTGCAATTGCCTTTTCCGGCCACCTGATCGCGCGTCAGCGCCGCTTGAGGACGCTCAATCCCAACACCACGACGACGATGAGGAAGCCCGCCCCCAAAATCAACTGCAACACCCCGGCAACGGCGGTGATCAACAGGTATCCCAAGAACAGCAGCAAGGCCAAGAACAACAGTCCTCCAGCGCTTCCGGCACCACGCGGTTCGTTGGCCATACCCGTCACCTTACGCCTGTTTCTGCAATCAAGGGTCTGTGACGCCCAAGGCCTGGACCACGCGGGAGGGTGAGGGACGGCCAAGCTGCCCGGCCATCCACACGCTGGTGTCGATCAGGGCATGAAGGTCCAGACCGGTGGTGATGCCCAGGCCGTCCAGCAACCACACCAGGTCCTCGGTCGCCAGGTTGCCGGTGGCCGATTCGGCGTAGGGACACCCACCAAGCCCTCCGGCAGAGGCGTCGATCACCGTCACACCCTCCTCCATGGCTGCGAGGGTGTTGGACAGCGCCTGGCCGTAGGTGTCGTGGAAATGCACCGCCAGCTTGCCCGGTCCGATCCCTGCCTTGTCGAACGCGCGGATCATCGCCCGGACATGGCCGGCGGTGCCGACCCCGATCGTGTCACCCAGGGACAGTTGGAAACAGCCCATGTCCAACAGCCGTCGGCCGGCCGTCACGACCTGGTCGATGGGCACCTCGCCCTCCCACTGATCACCAAAGCACATCGACAAGTAGCCGCGGACACGCATCCCATGATCCACCGCTTGATCCATGACCGGGGCGAACATGTCGAACTGCTCGTCGAAACTGCGGTTCAGGTTTTTTCGCGCAAAGGTCTCGGTGGCGCTGGCGAAGATGGCGATGTCGGTCACGTCGGTGTCGATGGCCCGATCCAGGCCGCGCTGGTTGGGAACCAGGACGGGGTATCGGACACCGTCGACAGGGGTGATGGCCTGCAGGACGTCGGGCGCATCGGCCAGCTGCGGCACCCACTTGGGATGGACGAATGAGGTGGCTTCGATGACGGTGTGGCCGGCGGCGGCCAAGCGGTCGATGAACTCGGCCTTGACCGCGGTCGGCACAACCGACTTTTCGTTTTGCAGGCCGTCGCGCGGACCGACCTCCCAGACGGTCACCCGGTCGGGCAGGTCACCGGACGGATCGGGGATGTGCTGGGGAACTCTCATCCCTCGTCGTCCTCGTCGCCGACTTCGGGGGTGACCTCGACCAACGGGTCTTCCATCCCGACCTGCTGGCCCGCCGTCACGTGGACGGCCGCGACCGTGCCGTCAAACGGTGCGGTCAGGGGATGTTCCATCTTCATGGCCTCGACCACCACCAAGGTCTGGCCGGCCGCGACCGAGTCGCCCACCGTTGCAGACAGCGCTGCCACAGACCCGGGCATCGGGGCGACCAGCACCCCTCCGGAGTCTGCAGTGGGCCCGCCCCGCGCCGCTGCTGCCAGATCCTCCTCATCCAATACCCAGGCCTGGCCGTCGCGGCCGATCCAAATGCGTTCGTCGGTCATGTGCACGGTGTAGGTGTTGCGGCCGCCGGGCAGATCGACCTGCAATCGTGATCCGTGCAGTGTGACCTCTGCGTCGAGTGGTTCAGCGTCACCGATGATCACCTGCGGCCCGTCGGGGCCGATGCGCACCAAGGTGTCGACTGGATCCCCGTGGGTCGGTTTCAGGCGCCAGCGGGTCCAGCCTGGTTCGCCCAGGCGCCAACCGCCGGGAACGTCAAAAGCACTGTGCTGCTCCGGCAGGGCGGTCTGCCGTCGGGCGATGGTGGCCAAGGCGGCGGCCGCGTACACCTCGTCAGGGACCCGGCCGGGATCGATGTCGATCTGGGCGATCAGCCCGGTGTGCAGGGCGCCGGCCTTGACCCGGTCGTTGTTCAGCAGCGTGCGTAAGAAGGCGATGTTGGTCGCAAACCCGAACAGCATCGTGTCGGCCAGTGCCCGGTCCAAGCGCGCCAACGCCTGCTGACGATCTTCGGCATGGGCGATGACCTTGGCGACCATCGGATCGTAGTCCGCGGTGACCTGACTGCCCGCGGCGACTCCGGTGTCGACCCGGACGTCGGAGGGATGGTCAAAACGGATGACCGGACCGCCGGTGGGAAGGAACCCTCGGGCTGGGTCCTCGGCGTAGACGCGGGCCTCGATGGCGTGGCCCAGCGGGATCAGGTCGTCCTGGCCCAGGCCGAGGGGTTCGCCGGCGGCAA
>JBBSNE010000106.1:0-8136 GCA_038232815.1 Euzebyales bacterium
CGACCAAGACGAGTATGTGATGCTGCTTGCCTCACAGGAAATGTTCAGCCAGTTGCAGCGTGGGGTCAGCGCTGGTGCCACGGTGCACGCGGGTCAGGTGCATGACGACGTGTCGCCGGTGAAGGGGTCGTTCATCCTGGAGTTTGACGACGGCTTGATCGCCTCCGTCGCGCCCTGCGGATTCGTTGACGAGGTCATGCCGTTGTACCGGCATCTGCAATCAAGCGGGCGTCCTGTCACCGACGCCGGCGCATTGCTGCAGGGACTGATCGCGGGGGAGCAGACACCGCTGCTGGACGAGTTGACCGACGCCGCTGCCCGACCGCAACCGATCTCGACACCCGCCGCGCCCGACGGCAGGTTCGATCGGGACATTCACCCGTCCGGCCAGACCCTCCCAAGGACAAGGCTGCAACTGACGGTCCCACCGTCCTGGCAAGAGCTGGGCGGAGTCATTTGTGCGGAGGCGCCCCAGGGGTTCAGTGCCTGCAGTTCGGTGCGCCAGATTGCCGGTGGCAGCCCCCTTGAACGGTACATCCGAAGCGAGGCCGGGGCCGACGTGTCGTTGGTGTGGTCGGCCGAACAGGTCGGTCCGGCATTTGTGCCGATCACCCTCGGAACCCATGCACTTCCCGACGAGACGCCCTGCGGGTCCAGTTGACTGCGGCGATCCAGGAGGGGATTCAAGGGGAGGAAGACTTGCGCCGCCGTACCGCTTCCGGACCGTTGGTGACCTGGGAGGACGATGTCATCGTGCAGGCCACCCCAACGGATCCCTCATCGGTGGGTCCCGACCTCTGCTAGATCCGCTGGCAGCATGGGGTCATGGCTGTCCGCTTTCCCGCTCCGCTCAAGACTGGTGACCGCATCGGGGTGACCGCACCATCCACAGGTGTCGACCAGGCCATGCAGCCTCGGTTGGACGTCGCGATTGCCGCGGTAAAGGACAAGGGTTTCCAGGTCGTCGTCGGTGACTGCATGGACGGCACCACCGTGGTCAGCGCCCCGGCGGTCGATCGGGCGGCAGAACTGCAGGCGATGCTGGTGGATCCGGCGATCCGGGCAATCGTGCCGCCGTGGGGCGGCCAGCTTGCCGTGGAGATCCTGCCGCATCTGGACTTTGACGCCATTACCGCGGCCGAACCGACCTGGCTGGTGGGGTGGTCTGACATCTCCACGCTGCTGATGCCACTGACGACCATGGCCGGCATGGCGACGCTGTACGGTCAGAATTTGCTGGACACCCCATACCGGGTGCCGGATCCGTTGAAAGCGTGGCTGGACGTCGTCACGCGTCCGGCCAAATCCACAGTGGTTCAAGGTGCGGCCAAGGATCACCGGGGGCCAGACTTCGTTGACTACGCCGAACATCCCGATGACCACGAGTGGGTCTTGGACCAGCCTGGCGGCTGGCAGCTGTTTGACCCCGACGCCGGCCCGGTTCGGGCCCGGGGGAGGTTGATCGGCGGCTGCATCGAGACCACCTCGGTCCTGGCCGGCACCGAGTACGGCGACCTGCAGGCATTCGCGGCCGACCACGCCCCGGAAGGCCTGGTGGTGTACGTCGAGGCCTCAGGCGACGAAGCCTTCAACATCGCCAGGGACCTGTGGCGCATGCGCTTGGCTGGCTGGTTCGACCGGGCCAACGCGGTGCTGGTCGGGCGTACCACCGCCCCCGACAGCGGGGACTTCACCCAACGTGATGCGGTGACAAGCGCGCTGGGTGACCTTGATGTGCCCGTCATCCTGGATGTGGATTGCGGGCACGTGCCGCCGCATCTGGCCCTGGTCAACGGCGCGTTGGCCGAGGTGGTGTTCGACGGCGACGAGCAGACCATTACCCAGACCTTGTCCTGATGACTATGACGGTCGAGTGGGTTGACAGGGCACGACAGGTTGCCCCCTCTGCCGGCCACGCAGAGCTCCTCGGGCAGGGTCAGCTGTCGGTCGCGGTGGCGGTCGACGAACACGTCGTTCGCTTTCCTCGGCACCAGCTGGGCGTCGAGCAGATTAGAACCGAACGGGGTCTGGTTCCCCAACTGCGCGCCATCGACCAGGTGAACCTGCCGACGCCCGAACACGCCGACCTGACATTGCCGATCGGGCAGGCGTTCGCGGTCCACCGGCTTGTCCCGGGCCAGATCCTCACACCTGGACTGTGGGACGCGCTGCCGGACAACGACCGAACCCGCCTGATCGACCAACTATCCAGCTTCCTCACGGGTCTGGCCGCAATAGGGCCGGGTGATACCGGCGTGCCCACACGCCCCCTCTCGGAGTTGGCACAGCAGATGGCGGATGATGTCGCGCGACTGTTGGCCCCTCGCATGTCGTCGGTCGCAAGACGCCGAGCGACCCGCGAACTGACCGACCTGGCGGGCATCGAACGCAGTGAACCAGCCACGGTCTGCCACACCGATCTCGGGGGCAATCTGGTCTGGGACGCGGTACAGCACACGCTGGGGGTCATCGACTTCGGTGGGGCTGTGATGTCAGACCCCGTGCTGGATCTGGCCAGCCTTACCGTCCTGGGGGCCGCCGTTGCGGCCAGGGTCGCCGACCGGACCCCCCACCTGGCCGGTCGCCTGGACGACGCCCAGGTAATCCGCCGCACCTTCGCGCTGCAAGACGCCCTGCTCAGCGCCAAGCAAGAGCGTTGGCCTGACGTTGCTGCGGTTCTGGACACGTACTGACCACGCATCACAAGCACCACAGCCCACCCCCAATTCGCGCAGAGGTGCGACCAGCGGTATAGGACTGTGGTTGATCAGCCGCCGATAGCGAACACTGCCGCCACAAACTTGCCTATCGTTCCAACGCCCCTGGAAGCGGCGTCCCCGCCAGACGATGCCCCAGCCGCAACGCGGGCTCGATCAGCAACGGGACGGCCAGCGTGACCGCAAACGTCCCGACCCCGAACTGACCCCCCAACGCGATACCCACCAGCACCAAACTGGCATCCATCACGAAGCGCACCACGGCCGGTCGGACCGGGTAGCGCTCATAGATCCCGACGAACAGCGCGTCCTGGGCCGATGCCCCAAGGTCCGACGCCAGATAGAACGCCACCCCCACCGCGATCAACACCATGCCGGCCGCCAGCAAGGCGTACTGCCCGGCGACCGCCGTCGGGGTTGACAACACCTCCAGCAACGCCTCGATCCCGATGCCCGCAAAGGCCAGGATCCCTGTCGCGATCCACGGCCTTTGGCGTAGCCACACCCATGCCACCCCCAGCAGGATGACCGCCTCGACGAAGACCACCACGCCGAAACTCCCTCCGGTGACATCACCAGTCCGGTTTCGAACACCTGCCAGGACCCGACGCCCAGTTCGGCGGTGATGGACAACGCGATGCCTGCCACCAGACACGACATCCCGAACACCAAGACCACCCAGCGGCGGGGCGTTCCCAGCGCCGACCGATCAACAGGGATCACTGCCGCTGCAACAGGCGCGAGACGTAC
This sequence comes from Euzebyales bacterium, assembly GCA_038232815.1. Classification (GTDB taxonomy): domain Bacteria; phylum Actinomycetota; class Nitriliruptoria; order Euzebyales; family Euzebyaceae; genus Euzebya. The sequence continues at coordinate 3,468 of JBBSNE010000106.1, forward strand.
AGCGTCTGTGCGACCAACGCCGTCACCCCGGCCAGGATCAACCCGATGCGAACGTCGATGGTCAGGCCTGTCGGAATGATCGCCCCAACTACCCAGGCCAGCTGAAAGACCGTTTCGGACCGGGTGAAGGCCCGGCCGCGATTCCCGGGGGCCACAGTGGCCTGCAACAATCCGTCGAAGGCGAACTTGGCGGTTCCCCAGGCATAGCCGGCGGCCAACGACAAGAACGCCGCGGCAGGCAGCCCGAAGAACTGCGCGGCGATGAATGCGGCGGCAGCCTCGACCGCAAGCGACGTCACCACCATCGGTTCTTCACGCAACGACCGCTCAAGGATTGGGGCCGCCAGCGACGCCAGGCCATACCCGGCACCTGCGGCAGCCAGGACCGCACCGAAGTCGGCGATCGGGGCTTCGACATCGCGAAAGGCAAAGGCCAGAATCAACACCAGGTAACCGTTGAGGAATCTGACCACCGCGGTGGCGAACCGGGTCAGCCGCAACTGTGTGGACGAGCGCATGCGTCCTCGGGACGACGTCGGTTGGTGAACGGCCGCCCCGGCGGTGACGGCGAAGGGGTCATGGCGTTGGCTGGGTTGCGGTTCTCGTTCGGTCAACGGTGTGGCGGTGCGCAACGGCAGTGGTGGCGCGGTTGGCGACGCGTCCACCGGGACTGACGCCGGCACCCCGTCAAGCCCTGGCAGGACAACGGACTGCCAGGTCGCCACCCCATAGATCAGCGCGGCTCCGATCAGCACCCACTGGGAACCGAAGATGGCCAGGCCGGCCGCAACGGGTGCGGCAAGGCTGCCACCTATCACGCTGACCTGCGCCAGACGGGCGTTGGCGGTGATCAGGGCGATGGCGTTGGTCAAGGCTTGGGGAAGCAGGGCCGAACGGCTGATGCCGTGGACCCGAGACAACACCAGCAGGGAAAAGGCCAAGGGGAACAGCCAGATGGTCTGCGCCAAGAACACCAACAAGACCGAGGCAACAACCCGGATCAGTGAGGCACCGATCAGCACCTTCCGCTCTGCCCCCGCCCGGTCGAACAACCGACCCAACAGCGGCCCGATGACCGCGAACGGTGCCATCGTCAACACCAGGTACAGCGCGACGTTGCCACGTGCCTCACCGGACGGGACCTGAAAGAACAGTGAGTTCGCCAACGCCACCGCAATTAGAGTGTCACCCGCGGTCGACGCCCCGTGGGTGTAGGCCAACGTGCGAAAGGCCGGCCCACCGGCGCCGAACACCTCACTGACACGCTGTTTGACCGCTCGTCCGGCCCGCGACGTCGCCCGCGACGTCGCCCGTTGCCGCTGGTGTTCCTTCTCAAGCTCTGAGGGCAGCTTCATGTCCCCCCCAGGCCCATAATCCTGGTCCCAAAGACTGGGTTGGTCCATGGGCTTTTCGGGTCCCGTCGGGGACGTATCCGAAGGAGGCTCGAACCGGGGCACACAGGCAGGCTATCGCCCGCGGGGCGCGGCATCTTCGCCAGGCCGATTCCCCCGTCCCACAGGCTTGTGAACGCCTTCACATGCCGGTGGCCTGACTGCTACGCTGCCCGCATGCTGGTTGAGTACCTGCCCATCGTGCTGCTGTTCGTAGTGGCCACGTTGTTCGTCGTCATCAGCGTTGCAGTCTCCTCAAAGTTGGGTCCTCACAACCCCAATCCCACAAAGATGGCTGCCTATGAGTCGGGCATCATCCCCGAGCCGGAAACCAACGTCGGCGGCCAACGGTTCCCGGTCAGGTTCTACCTGGTCGCCATGTTGTTCATCATCTTCGATGTCGAGGCAGTCTTTTTATATCCGTGGGCCACGGTGTTGGCGGACCTGTCGTGGTATGGCATGGCGGTGATGGGGGTGTTTTTGGCACTGCTCCTTGAGTCGTATTTCTACGTCGTGCGCAAGGGTGGCCTTGAATGGGAATAGAGACCAAGCTCCCCAACGGGATTTTGCTGACCAGCGCAGAAAAGCTGCTGGGCAAGGCCCGGGCCGGTTCGTTGTTTCCCGCCACGTTCGGTCTGGCCTGTTGTGCGATCGAGATGATGGCGACGGGCGCCGCCCATTACGACCTGGCGCGCTTTGGCATGGAGGTCTTTCGCGGTTCGCCCCGCCAGGCCGACCTGATGATCGTCGCCGGCCGCGTCAGTCAGAAGATGGCGCCCATCGTGCGCAACCTGTATGACCAGATGGCCGACCCGAAATGGGTCATTTCGATGGGTGTGTGCGCTTCCAGCGGCGGCATGTTCAACAACTACGCCATCGTTCAGGGCGTTGACCACATCATTCCCGTCGACATGTATGTTCCCGGCTGCCCGCCCCGCCCCGAGTTGCTGATGGACGGGATCCTGCGGTTGCACGAGAAGATTCGCAACGAACAACTGGTGGAACGGCCCCGCAAGGGCGAGTCGATGGAGGCCTTCCGCAAACGCACCGGCTGGGTCGATGGGGAAACCGTCGAAGACCCGGGCATGACCGCCCCGGCACTGCACCGCATCGCGCCCAAGGACGCAGTCGTTGGCGGGCGCTCGTCAAAATCTGATGCGGTCATTCGGCGCCAGCATGATGCGGGTAAGCCGGGTGCGTCCTGGGCAATCCCGACGGGTAGCGGGACCGCGGATGAGTGACACCAACACCACCGCCCAGGGCGAGGGTGTCATCGATGCGCAGTACGACCCGGCAGACGACGGCTATGGCGCCTCCGAGATGTCGGTGCACCTGCAGGCGCTGCGTGAGGTGCTGGTCGACGCGTTGCCAGGGGCCAGATCCAGCGAACACCGTGGCGAATTGACCGTGCACATCCGCCCCGACGACCTGGTCCACGCACTGACGTTCTGCAAAGACGATTCCCGCGTGGCGTGCGAGCTGTTGAGCGACCTGTCGGCCGTCCACTGGCCCGGGGGCGTCATCCAGGAGAACGACCAGACCACCACGGGCTGGCCCACCTTCGTCGAAGAGGTCGAGGAGGGTCGCATGGAGGTCGACTACCTTCTGCGCTCCATCGAGAAGAATCACTGGTTTCGGCTCCGGGTGACCCTGCCCGATGAGGACATGCAGATCCCCAGCGCGACCGGGCACTATGCCGCAGCCAATTTCATGGAACGGGAGGTGTTTGACATGATGGGGGTCGAGTTCATCGGTCATCCCAGCCTGACCCGCATCCTGATGCCAGAGGATTGGGACGGCCATCCGCATCGCAAGGACTATCCGCTTGGCGGTGTGGAGGTCATGTACAAGGGCGAAACCATCCCACCCCCCGACGAGCGGGACTACTGATCATGGTTGACGACACCTCCGGCGCCTGGGCGGACGAGTCCGCCTCCGTCGACGTCATCGACGAGTCAACCCTGCAGCCCTACGACGGCGAGTTCACCATCACCGCGCCTGGCGAGTGGCAAAACCTGCCCGACGCCATCGACGACGACCTGATGGTCATCAACATGGGACCACAACATCCCTCCACCCATGGGGTGCTGCGGATGTTGTTGACGATGGACGGCGAGATCATCGTCGACAACCAGCCGGTCATCGGGTATCTGCACACAGGCATCGAGAAGAACGCCGAGTACCGGCCCTGGACCCAGGGCGTCACCTTCGTCACGCGCATGGACTATGTCTCACCGCTGTTCAACGAGCTGGGCTACTGCCTGGCTGTGGAGAAACTGCTGGGCATCACCGACCAGGTTCCCGAACGGGCGCAGACATTGCGGGTCATCCTGACCGAGATCAACCGCATCACCTCTCACCAGATCGCCCTGGCCACCGGCGGGATGGAACTGGGCGCTCTGTCGGCCATGATCTACGGCTTCAGGGACCGGGAGGATCTGCTGGACATCCTGGAATACGTCACGGGCCTGCGGATGAACCACGCCTTCATCCGGCCGGGTGGTCTGGCCCAGGACGTCCCCGCCGATTTTGTCGGCCGGCTGAGTGAGGTCATCGACGCCATTCCGGGCAAGATCGATGAGCTTGAGGACCTGCTGACCCAAAACCCCTTGTGGCTTGAGCGCAACAGTGGCGTTGGGATCTTGACCCGGGAGCAATGTCTGGATCTGGGGGTCACCGGTCCGGTGTTGCGTTCGACGGGTCTGGCACACGACCTGCGCAAGTCCCAGCCCTACTGCGGCATCGAGCAGTTCGACTTCGACGTACCGACCGCTGACACCAGCGACGCCTACGGCCGGTTCCTGATCCGCATCGCCGAGATGCGCCAATCCGTCAGCATCGTCCAACAAGCGCTGAAGGTCCTGCCCGAGGGTCCGGTCATGGTGGCGGACAAAAAGGTTGCCTGGCCGGCGCAGTTGGGATTGGGGCCCGATGGCCTGGGCAACGCCGAGTCCTACATCGGCAAGATCATGGGCCAGTCGATGGAGGCGTTGATCCACCACTTCAAACTGGTAACCGAGGGATTTGAGGTTCCTGAGGGGCAGGTCTATCAGGCGGTGGAAAGCCCCCGCGGGGAGTTGGGCTACCACGTGACCTCTGACGGCACCAACAAGCCGTATCGTGTCCGCGTGCGAGATCCATCCTTCATCCACATCGGCACGATCCCTACGATCACCCGGGGTCTGCAGATCGCCGACGTCATCGCTGCCGTCGCAAGCCTTGACCCGGTTATGGGCGGGGTCGACCGGTGACGGTCGCGGATGGTGTCGACCGGTGAC
>JBBSNE010000107.1:0-8087 GCA_038232815.1 Euzebyales bacterium
CTTCGACGACGCTGACAACGACGGTGGCGCCGACGGGTTCGCAGACACCGAGACCGGGGCGATCAGCATCACCGAGGTCAACGGGCAGTCTGTCAGCCCGACAAAGATCGAGTCGGCCTCCCCGGTCGACGGTGAGATCCACTTCGCCGTCAACAGCGATGCGGTCGACTGCGCCACCATCGTGGTCGTCGACGGAAACGGCAACGGCAACTTCGATGTGACTGCCGAGGGCCTACCCGAGGAACCGTACGGCGTTGGCCAGATCAGCTACCAGTAGGAGACGGCCGAGCTGTCAGACGCGGTGGGCCGTCAGCTGATCCTGGGGCTAGGCCTGTTCGGCCACTGAGACCAGCAGGGTCATCAGCCCGGAAGCCCCATTGGGGAACGGGGGTTGGCGCTCGTCGGTCTGGACCTCACCGTCTTTGTTGGTGGCCCGGACCGTCATCTTGTAGTTACCCGGCTCGCTGGCATTCCAGGTGTAGCGCCACTGCCGCCAGGTGAGACCGTTCAGCTCCTCGGCCAGCTCGGTGTCCTCCCACTCCCCGTCATCGACACGAATCTGCACCTTGTCGATCCCGACTGTCGGATCCCATGCCACACCGGCCACGACGATCTCTCCGGCGGGCACCCGCTCCAACGCCTTGGGGACATCGATCCGCGACTGCAGCTTGATCGGGCCCTCCGCGTCCCACCCTCGCTCGACCCAGTACTGATCGAAGTCCTCGAAGGTCGTCAGCTCCATCTCGGTGATCCATTTCGTGGCCGAGACGTAGCCGTACAGGCCGGGGACCACTATGCGGGCGGGGAATCCCCGTTCGGGGGACAACGGTTCGCCGTTGAACAGCAGAGCGAGCATTGCCGGACGACCGTCCTGAAGGACCTCGACCGGGAAGCCTGTGGTGAAGTCGGCGTCGTCACGCCCGACCACCTGGGTGGCCTGTCCCTGGACGCCCGCTTCCTCCAACAGGTTCTGTAGGGGCACGCCGGTCCAGCGACCACTTGAGATCAGGTCGCCGCCGACCTCGTTTGACACGCACGCCAGGGTGATGTCGGCTTCGATCAGGTCGTCACGCGACAGCAGTTCCTCATACCCCAGTTCAAGTTCGTTGTCGACCATGCCGTGGATGCGCAGGGTCCATTCATCCGGGCTTATCTGCGGTACGGACAGCGCCGTGTCGATGCGGTAGAAGTTCTCGTCGGTGGTCTGGAAGTTCGCGAGCCCCTCGATGTCGAAGTCAACGCCCTCGGGAAGAGGGGGGAGCGGTTCGGCAACGGCGCCGAGGGGACCGCTTGTGCTCTCACTTGCCGCTTCGGTGCCGGGCGTAGAGATCCTCGCGGCGATCTGGTCACGAGAATCGGCCACGGCGTCACTGCGTTGCCCGATCAGTGCCCGTCCGGTTGCAACCGCGGCTGCCGAGGCGACCAAAAGGCCACCAGACAGCGCCAGAAACGTTCGACGATCACCATGACCGTCGTCGAGGTGATCGGGCGCGCCGGCAAGGGCGGGCTCGTCTGGCTGAATGGGATCAGCCGAGCGGGTGGGTGCCTGTCTGGTGTCGGATGCTCTGTCGTTTCTCGCGTCACGGGTCGACGCGGGGGCTTTCTTCAACAGCAACGTCAAAAGGGGGATACCGGCCACGACAGTCAGGACGCTGGGAACAGCTGCGACAATGTCTTCCTGGAAAATCGACGAGGCAACCCCGATCAGGCCGAACAGCACGATTCCGCCCCACGCCACCGGTAGCCAGCGTCGACCGATCAGACCAAGGATTGTCCCGAAGGCCAATGTGATCAAGAGGGTGCCGACGATCAGAGCAATCTTGTCGTTGGTTCCGAACGTGTTGATCGCAAATTTTGTGACCGGCTGCGGGGTGTAGAAGATGACGGTGTCACCGACCGCCTGGATCGGTGAATACCAAGAACTGACAAGACCGGCCGCCAACTCACCCACCGCCAGGGCGGCGACGGTGGCGAGAAACCCGGAGATGGCGGCGTATATGCGTGAGGTATTCATAGGGCTACACCTAGTTCGTGACGGCGGCAAACTTGGATTGTCCCCCGGAACGACCGGCACTACCCCTCGTGGGGCGGTTTGCGGCGGCGACTGGGGGCGGTTGTCCCGCGGTTGTCCAACGGTTTGTCGCCTTTGTCCGCCTGGCCGACCCGAAAGTGACAAGCCTTCAATGGGGCGGGGCCGGTCTGCGGAGGTCGGTCGCCTTTGTCCGCTTGAGCGACCCGAAGGTGACAAGCCTTGACTGGGGGCGGTTAGCAGCCGGCCGGGGAGCCCTGGAGGTTGTCGGCGTCGTCCACCTGCCACCCGGATGCGGCCCCTTGGACCATGGTCCAACGCAGGCGCCAATCCGTGCAGGCTTGGCCGTCGGGGCCGAGTGAGGGATCCTGGGTGGATCGAAACACGATCGTCACGTTTCGTTTTGCACCGTTGCCGCTGACGTCTATCAGGCGCGGACTGAGAATTTGGCTCGTGGCATTGCCCTCGGCGAAGGTGTCAAAACCGATGCGGTCACGCAGGCGGGGGGTGTAGGTGTTGAACGCCCGCTGGTAGTCGCCGGAATTGACCCCGCCGACCCACTGGGCGAAGACCGCGGCCAGTGTCTGGGCGTCAGGGTGGGTCGATTCCACGGTGACAGGGCCGACCGTGACCGGCGCGGCGGGGGGTGGTGGCTCAGGCGTGGGTGGTGGCTCAGGGGTGGGCGTTGGTGTCGGCGTCAGGGTTGGTGTCGGCGTCGGGGTTGGTGTCGGTGTCGGCGTGGGAGTAGGTGTGGGCGTGGGGGTGGGGGTCGGCGTCGGCGTTGGGGTGGGTGTCGGCGTTGGTGTCGGCGTGGGCGTTGGTGTCGGCGTGGGCGTTGGGGTCGGTGTTGGGACGGGCGTTGGCGTGGCGATCAGGGGCGCGGCAACCGTCGCCACGGGTTCCACCACCGGAGGTTGCGTATCGTCCCCTCCCATCGACTGGGCCAACGCCACCGCGATCAGGGCGACGGCGATGATCCCGGCCAGTCCGGCCAGGACCGGCCACACACCGCGGCGAGAGCGGGGCGCATACCCCGCGTCATACGGTTGCACAGGTTCGGCGGCCACCGGGGGGGAAGACCGGAGTGGCCCCGCGTTCTCTTGATACACCGGAACCGGCGCTGGCGATGCGGCGCGATCCAGCGCCGTCGTTGGCTGGTGGGCGATACGGTGCTGCGTCGGGGCAGTGGCAGGATCTGTCCCCCCTCCAGCAATGTCCGCACTGCGGTCCAGGTCCGACTGCTGGGCCAGTACTGCGGCTGGCAACACCAGGGTGCGCTCGTCGGCGGCACCCTGATCGGATTCCGAAGGCAGCACCATCGCCGTTTCGCCGATCCTCAGTTGCCGTTGTGCGGCCTGCAGATCTTGGCCCAAGGCCACAACGGACTGCGTCCGCTCCTCAGGGCTGCGTGCCAACCCGCGAGCCAACGCCGCGGCGATCGGAGGCGGCACACCGTAGGCAGCGAGTCCCGGCGCATCCTCACGGATCATCCGGGCGACGATTTGGGTGAAGGACTCATCGCCCGGACGGCTGAACGGCGGATGACCGGTGATCATTGCAAAGGCCGTCGCAGCCAAACCGAAGACATCGGCCAACCGGCCCGGGCGCTTGCCATCCAACGATTCCGGGGGCGAGTAGGCAACCGTTCCGGTGATCTGGCCCGTGGCGGTTGCGGTGGCGGCGTCGGGCCCGGTGAGGCTGGCGATGCCGAAGTCGGACAGGACCGGCGAACCGAAGTCGTCGATCAGGATGTTGTCGGGTTTCACGTCCCGGTGGGCAATCCCTGCCCGATGGGCCGTGGCCAGTGCCCCGGCAAGCTTTATGGTGATGTCCACCGCGCGACGCCACGGCAACGGGTTACGGGTAATTTGATCGCCCAACGACCCGTTGGCCAGGTATGACATCACCAGGTACGGCTGCCGGGTGTCGGTGAAGCCGGCCTGGTGCACCGTGATGATGTGGGGATGGTTCGACAACTGTCCGGTCGTGGCCATTTCAGTCTCAAACCGTTGCGTCGTGCCGGCATCCAGCCGATCAAGCGACACGTTCAACACCTTGATGGCCACATCCCGGCCAAAACCCGGCTGAGATGCCCGGTAGACCACGGCAAAGCCACCCCGACCGATCTCGGTCAGATCACTGAATCCTGGAATGTTCACAACAGAAGGCTAATGGACAACAACACGCCAGTATGACGATGTTCGCCATCGGCAACGTCAAGAAATTCCAACCGCTGTGGATGACCAGGCCACAATCCCCAGGCACAAACGGCCAGCGCGTCGCCGTGGGGTCCGAATTTGTACCGTGGCCTGATGGACGTCACGACCGCCATCCGACGGCTGCAACTGCATGCCACCTACACCGATGACGACGATGACGGCTTGGCCGTCCTGCTCGTCACCATGCTTGACCGATTGGGGGCCGTCGAAGGCCGGGCAGTCATCCGTCATGCCTACTGGCGCATGCCGGACATCGCCACCAGCGTGCTGCGACAAGCCGTCGGCGGTGATCGACACCTTCGTGAGCTTGCGGGGCGCGGCCCGGTGATCGCGACCTGTTCGGATTGCGGGCGGGGTATCAGGGCCTCTGACCGTGACGCGATCGAGTCGGCGGGAACATGCTGTCCGGTGTGCCGGGGAAGGGGTGCTGGCGCCGCCAACGAGACCACACCCGCAGCGTTTGGGTGGGAGTTCGAGCGACCACCACAACCGTGGCGGGCACCACACGTGCGCTCACCCCTGGTGACACAATCGCGCCGTTGGGCCGAGGATTACCCCCGCCGTGAGGTTGGGTGAGGCCAGCCAGGTGCCATTCGGGTACGGGTAGGGTGGCACGGTGTCGCGTGTGCTGGTGGTGTTGGGGACTTCCAGTCAGGCACCCACTCGTGATCGCAATCACAACGGCTACCTGTTGTTGTGGGACGATCTGGGCATCTTGTTCGATCCTGGGGAGGGGACACAGCGCCAAATGCTGTTCGCCGGAGTCAAGTCCAGTCAGATCAGCCATATCGTGCTGACCCATGAACACTCAGACCACACGTTGGGAGTGCCCGGGGTGTTGCAGCGGATGGTCCTGGACCAGCGCCAAGAAGCCGTGGTGCTGGTCCACCCCGCTCCGGCAACTGCCCACGTCGACCGGTTGTTGCTGCTGGCACAGGTCAAGGGGCGCCTGGATGTGCAACGCCACCGGTTGCCCACCGATCGGCCCTCCGACATCACGGTGGGGCGCGGTCATACCCTGACGGCGATCCCCCTGGACCATCGGGTCCCAGCGCTTGGCTACCGGTTGCAAGAGCCGGATCGGCGACGGATGGACCCGGCCCGTTTGGAACGGGCGGGGCTTGCGGGCCCCATCGTCGGCCGGTTGGCCCGAGAGGGTCAGGTCAGGATCGGGGAACAAACAGTGCGTCTGGATCAGGTCAGCCGCAACGTGCCGGGCCAGGCGTTTGCCTTCGTCATGGACACCCGTCCCTGCCCCGCTATCGCAACGCTGATCGACCATTGCGACCTGGCGGTCTTGGAGTCAACCTATCTTGACAGCGATCGTGGACTGGCCGACAGGTATGGCCACATGACAGCGACACAAGCCGGCAGGGAGGCCGGCCAAGCCGGTGTCAGACGTGTGGTCTTGACCCATTTCTCCCAACGGTATGAGGATCCGGCGGCATTCGTGGTCCAGGCCAATGCCCATCACCACGACGTGGTGGCGGCGACCGACCTCTCACGCGTCGACGTGCCGCGCCGCCAGGTCTGACCCACCGCCGGTCATGGAATGGCGACGGACCCCTCCAGCAGTCCAAGCAACATCTGCACCCCTATCCCCACCAGGATCGTGGCGGCGGCCCCCAGGGCGGTGCCAATCATTGCCGACCGGCCCAGTACAGCCATCCGATCAGTGGGGGGCGCCAACACCATCGGACCGATCACCCGTAGGTAGTAAAACAGCGACACAACGGTGTTGAGCACGGCAATCAGCGCCAGCCAGCCGTAGCCGGCCCTGATCGTCACCGCGAAAACCAACAGCTTGCCGGCGAATCCGGCGGTGGGAGGGATACCCACCAGCGACAACAGGGCCAGTGCCATGACCGCAGCCAACCAGGGGCGGTGTGTGGCCAGCCCGTTGTAATCACGCAGTTGCGTTCGGCCGCGCAGGATGATCACCACGCCAAAGGCGGCCATCTGTGCGGCGGCGTAGCCCAACAAAAAGATGACCAACGCCGATCCGACCTGCTCGTCTCGTCCGATTGCAACCAGCGGCATCAACGCATAGCCCGCCTGTGAGACACTGGACCAACCCAGCAACCGACGGACGTCGTCCTGCCACAGTGCGGCAAGGTTGCCCACGGTCATCGTCACCGCGGCGACGACGGCTATCAACAGGGGCCAGGCCACCCCCTCGACCGGCACCACGGACAGCAGGCGATAGGTGCCGATGACGGCGCCGATCTTGGGTGCGACGGTCACGAACGCCGCCCCGGGCGCCGGTGCGCCCTGGGCCGCATCGGGCAGCCAACTGTGTGCCGGGACAGCCCCTATCTTGAAGGTCAGCCCGACCACGACCAGAGCCACCATGACCAACAGCAGCGCAGGGTCGGCATCGGTCTGCAGCGTCAGGCGGGCCGCCTGATACGACGTGGTGCCGGCCAGACCGAAGAACATCACGATGCCGAACAGCAACAAGACGTTGGACAGGCTGCCGACCAAGAAGGTTTTGATGCCGGCCTCCCCCGAGGCGGCGCTGCGCCGGTGGTAGCCGACCATCAGGGTGGCGGTCACGCTGGACAACAGCACCCCGACCAGCAACTGCATGGCATCGGCGGCGCCTGCCATCAAGACGGCACCGGCCGTCCCGAACAAGATCACCGCATACCACTCGGCATGGCGTTGGTCTGTTCGTAACCACTCCGGGGACAACAGCACGGTCACGACGGCAACGCCGATGATGCCCAACCGCGCCGCGGTCGTCACATCATCCATCACCCAGGTCGACGCGAAGGTCACCGTTGGCTCAGTTGTCATGGCGATGAGGGTGCTCAACCCTGCGGCAAGCAGCAACGCCACCATGGCGGTGACCCCCGCGAGGTGCTGACGCTCCCGGCGCAAGAAGCCGGCTTGGAGTACCACCGTCATCGCACCCAGGACCAGCGCGATCTCCGGGGTCAGGTAGCCAAGGCCCGTCACGACACCATCGTGGCCAAAGCGTCGGCTGTGGCCGACATCGGGTCGATCAAAAAGGCAGGCGCGATACCGATGATGACGACCGGAAGCAGCAGCAGGACCAGTGGGATCAGCTCGCGGGTCGCAAGTTCCGGGAACTCGCCCAGATCGGCTGGTGTGTCACCCAAGAACACCTGCTGCAGCATCTGCAGGAACAATGCGGCCGTCAGCAGCACGCCGACCAACGCCAGGCCCGCCAGGATCGGTGCGACGGCCAGCGCGCCGGTGAAGATCTGAAACTCGGCGACGAATCCGGCAAGTCCCGGCAGTCCCAGACTGGCAAAGCTTGCCAGCATCGCCGCGCCCGTCAACTGGGGTGCCTTGGAAGCCAGGCCGCCGAACCGCGACATCTCATAGCCGTGCGCGCGACTCCACACCGCTCCGGTGATCAAGAACAACGCCCCGGTGATCAACCCGTGGGCCACCATCTCCAAGGTGGCCCCCGCAATGGCCAGTCGGTGGGCCTGGCCTGCACCGGCGATGCCTGCAACGGCGATACCCAGGACCGAGTAGCCCATGTGGGTGATCGAGGTGTAGGCGATCCGGCGCTTCATGTCGGTCTGGCCCAGTGCGACCAGAGCCCCCCAGATGATCGACAGGACCGCGAAACCCCCCAGCCAGATGGCGTAGCGCCCGAAGGTGTCGGCCATGGGGGCATAGGCGATCCGGATCATGCCGAAGACACCCATCTTCAGCAGGACCCCGGCCAGGATGGTCGACCCCGGTCCCGGGGCATCGACGTGGGCAGCGGGCAGCCAGGTGTGGACCGGCACCAACGGCGTCTTGATGGCGAATCCGAACAGCACGGCGAACAGCGTCAGCCCGGCCCGCAGACCCTGGCC
>JBBSNE010000108.1:0-8048 GCA_038232815.1 Euzebyales bacterium
CGGCATGCACCAGCTCGGCGGCGAAAAGGTCGAAATAGGGCAACTGTCGCACCGCGGCGGGGTTTTTTGCGGCGGCCTTCAGGTACAGGTCAGCGGCGATCTCGGTCGCCAACTGGTCATCCTCTGACAACAACTCCCCGGTGTGGCCCTCCCCCAGACGGGTCAGCATGTCAGCGCCGAAGGCATGGATGGTGCTGATGGTTGCCTGGTCGATGTCGGCCAAGGCAACGCGCAGGCGGTCTCGACGTCGTTGCAGCTCCTTGACATCGGCGCCGTTGCACAAGGCAATGTCGACGGCATCGCCGCCCGGCCCGGGCATTTGTCCCTCCGCGGCTGCCTTCACGACCTGCAAGGCCTCGTGGAGACGGTCCAACAGCCGCGCACGCAGTTCACGCGTGGCCGATCTGGCAAACGTGACGACCAGCAGTTCAGATGCGCTGCAGCGACCCTCGGCCAGGTATCGCACGGCCAGTCCGACGATGACGTAGGTCTTGCCCGTCCCTGCCGACGCCTCAAGGGTCACGCGCCCGGTGGGTAGGGGGGCTTTGATGTCAAACGATGTCGTCATGGGGTGACCGCCTTGCAGTGGACCAGCACCGGGGCCCACAGGCGCATGGCCAACCCGCCGAATCGATGCGGCTCGGGTTCGTGACCGGGACGGGTGTCGGTGTCACGGGGTGGCTGTCGACGCAGGACGTCATACCCGACGGCATCACCGAACAACAACAGATGGGCTGGGTTGTCGGCCTCGTTGTCAAAGCTGTGGTCGTCGTGGTCCCAACGCGGCGCGGCGGCATCGTCGGCCAGGTCGGGCGGCTGGCGTCGCAGGACCCGTTCAATCGCATAGGCCGCCGCGGTCAGGGCCGGTGCCACCAGGGGTTCACGCAGGCCGTCGTCGTGCAGCGCCACCAGATCGTTCAACAGATCGATGGCCCGTTGTCCGCGTGTGGCCGGCGTGTCCCCCAGCGGCGGGAAGTGCACGATGTGAGCGGGGTTTCTCCAGCCCTGCTTCTGCTCGTGCCGACCGGCCACGTATGCCTCCCAGGGATGGTCGGGTTGCGTTGCCGTCAAGGCCAGCAGTCTGACCCACGCGGCGATGATGCTTTTGGCTTTGATCTTTGAGAACGATCGGACCACATGCCGGTGGCCGTGGATGTCCCCGACGGTGCCGACCACCTCTCGGGGTCCCACCATGGCCGAGATCTCGACAACACCACCTGGGGCCACGGGCAATCCGACGCGGCGCATCAACCCAGCGATTTCGGCGGTGCTGTCGCTGACCTTGTCAATCTGCTTGTGCCCCCAGGGCTCGGGGGGCAGATCGCCTCTGCCCCGTCCTGCGGTGACAATTGCCTGGACCGTAGCGACATCGCCGTCGGGGGCACCGTCCAACAGGTGTTGACCCAGTCCCCATTGGGTCAACCCGCCGAGCGTCAACGGGAGGTGTTGGGAGCGATGCTCGGGATCCGTCGGCACGTACGCCCCGACGGTCTGACGATAGAAATGGGCGGCCGGGTCCTGGGCGAAGGAAACCAGATGTTCGATGTTCACCACACCAACCAGGTCCAGCTCAAGGGGCGGCTGGACGGTTGGTCGGGGCGTGCTGGGCCGGCGGGCCGCCGTGGCTGCGGCGTGCGCCTGCGGGTCGAACCCGGGCCGATCGCCGGTGAAGACCTGGGGGTCGTATGGCTGCAACGGATGGGTGGTGACCGAAACCATTGGGTGGAGGGTGCGCAGTAGTTCGGCTATGGGGACACAGGGTGGGCGTTGATGCCCGGACCGTGGGTCGATACCGGAGTAGGTGATGATCACGGCGTCACCTGCGGCCATGATCGCGTCCAACAACAGTTGCCGGTCCTCGGTGCGAGGATCGCTGTCACCGACCCGTGGATGCCTGGCAATCAGGTCGTCGCCCCTGGTGTGGGTACGACGCGGGAACACCTCGTCGTCCATCCCCAACAGACAGACGACCCGGTGTGGAACTGTTCGCATCGGCACCAATGTGCAGACGGTCAGGTCACCGGTCCGGTGGTTGGCCCAGCTGGGTTGACCTTGCAGGCGTTCCCCCAGTGCTGCGCGGATCTCAGGCAGCCCGAATGCGACCCCGCTCGTGGCGTCCACTTGTGCGCTGTCACTGTCGCCATCGCGGGATGCGGCGGCCTCTGCCGCCAGGTCACTGAGCAGTTCGTTCACCTGGATCCGTTGCCACGGGTCGCGGTCGGGTTCGCGCAGCAGCAGATCCGCAGCCCGGGTGATGGCGTCGATCCAGTCCGTCACCGACATCTGTCCCCGAAACGAGCTCAAGACACTGTCCAACCGGCTGACCAGCTCGGCAAAGCGACCGGCCAGCGTGACGTCGTTGCCCTCGACGTCGTCCAGTGGGGTGATCCCGCCGATCGTGCGGTGCGCCTCGTCAGCCATGGCTGCACCCAGCAGCATGCGCGACAGCCCGAAGGCGATGGTGCCGCTTCCTTCGTCGACCCCGTCACGCTGACGGTCGGTCACGTTCAACCCCCAGCGCATCCCCGAATCATCCGCCCATGCGGCCAGTCGTTGCAGGTCATCGTCACTGAAGGCGAAGCGTCGCCGGACGGGGTCGCTTCCCGCCAGGTCCAATAGCCGCGCGGCGGTCACCCGACCTGCGGCCAGGCGCAACAACTCCTCGATGATCCGCAGCATCGGGTTCACCTGCCGCAAAGCCCGGTCAGCCAGGCGAACCCGTAGGTCCGGCCGCCCGTCTGGATCGTCGGACGGGACGGCAAGGTGAGCGTTGACCAGAGGGGCGAACGTCTCGACGTCGGGGCACATGACGACGATGTCGCGGGGTTGCAGGGTGGGGTCGTCTGCCATCAGTTGCAGGATCTGATCCCGCAACACCTGCACCTGCCGGGCCTGTCCATGGCAGGCATGCACTTGCACCGAGTCGTCACGGGCAGAGGCGGCTCCGGCAGCCAGATCGGTGTCGGCTCTGACTGACCCCTGTAGCCGTACCAACATCGAGTCAGGACTGTCATCGTTGGTCGAGGCCAACCGTGCGGTGACTGGCGGGTCCGTGTGGTCAAGAACGCTGTCGTCGTCCGATCCGGCGATGGCCGCGACGACCACTTGCAACTCGCGCACGTCACGTCCCCAGGATCGCAGCAGTCCATTGCGGGGTGGGGTCAGCCCCAGTTGTGATCGGAGGGGCAACTGCGGCAACCCCTCCGGCGACAGGCCCGCGTCCACTGGTGACCGAGCCCACCGTGCCCACAGGACCGGGGAGGGGTGCATCAGATACAGATCAACGTCGACCACCGTTGCCAGTGACGCCAGGATGGCCAGATGTGCGGCCGGCAGGGCTGTGAACCCGAACAGGCTCAGCCGTGCCGGAATGTCGTTCGGCATCATCATGTTGGCGGTCGCCGCGATCACCGATTCGGCCAGCGTCGGTTGCTTCAAGCGGGCACGCAGATGCCGAAACAAGGCAGGTTGCCAGGTGTCTGATGGCATCAGTGGCTGACCGGCAGCGTCGACATCGACACCGTCCAACCACTGCAGCACCAGATCCGGGCGGTGGGCCTGATACCGGTCGAACAGGTCGGCCACCCCCCGTAGGATCCCAAAACGCTCGGCCGGGTCACGCGCCAGGCGGTCGGTCAGCGGCGCGGCCCATGTACCCAGACCCTCCTCGATCATCCGCAGCAACGGCCACACCAGACGATCGGGGCTCCACACGCTGAACCGCGGGTCGGGGCCACCCGCCGCCCGTATGGCCCGGCGAACCACATCGATGGGGAAGGGAAAGGCCACGTTGGCACAAATCCCGTCCCCGTCGGAGGACACGCCCAAGCGATGTGAGAGGTGTTGACTCAGCCAACGTTCCATGCCTCGGCTGTGGACCACGACCTCCTCGGTGGCAAACGGATCATCCAACGGCACCTGAAGCCGGGCAGCCAACGCGTCGGCCAGTTCAGAGCCGGTTCCTCCTCGTACAACTCTCAGCACCATTCACCCGCCCCCGTCGCTGGGCCCTCCTCCATATCCATGCCCCAAGTATGCGCAGACGTGTGACAGCGGCCGAACCGGGGCCCAAACGTTTGCTGCGCGCTCCCGCCGGGAAGCCGAAAAGGCATGACCGTCATCGGAATGCACGCCTCACACGAACAGGTTCCACCCTCGGAATTGTTGACTGCCGTGCAACATGCCGAAGAGGTCGGCTTCACCGCCGCGATGTGTTCTGACCACTTCTCCCCTTGGAGCGAACGACAGGGTGAGTCCGGCTTCGCATGGTCGTGGCTGGGCGCGGCCTTGGCCTGCACCGATCTGCCCTTCGGTGTGGTGAACGCCCCGGGGCAGCGCTACCACCCGGCCATCATCGCACAGGCCACCGCGACGTTGGCGGAGATGTTTCCCGGACGATTCTGGGCAGCGCTGGGGACGGGCGAGGCGTCCAACGAACACATCACCGGCCAGCCGTGGCCTCGCAAAGAACTTCGTAACCAGCGCCTGGGCGAATGCGTCGACATCATCCGGGCCCTGCACCGTGGTGAGGAGGTCAGCCACGACGGCCTGGTCACGGTGGACCGAGCCAGGTTGTGGACCCTCCCCGCCGAAGCGCCCCCGTTGATCGGGGCTGCCGTCAGCGAGAAGACCGCCCGCTGGGTCGCCGGATGGGCTGACGGCATGGTCACCGTCAACCAGCCGCCCGAGTCACTGAAGCGGGTGATCGCCGCCTACCGTGAGGCCGGTGGCACCGGGCCTGTCGCCCTGCAGATCCATTTGTCGTGGGCACCGTCACAGCAGGACGCCGAACAGATCGCCTACGACCAGTGGCGCAGCAACGTCTTCGCGCCGCCGGTGTGTTGGGATCTGGAAACCGTCGAGCTGTTCGATGAGGCGTGCAAGCATGTCACGGCAGAGGATGTGGCGAAATCGGTCTATGTCAGCCACGACACCGGCCAACACGCCGAATGGTTGCATGACCTTGCCGGCTTGGGATTTGACGAGTTGTACCTGCACCATGTCGGGCAGGAACTGCTCCCCTGGCTGGACGCATTCGGTACCGACGTACTCCCCCAATTGGAGGTCACCCCACGATGAACATCACCAAGACCAGCGACCTGTGGTGGAAGAACGCGGTCGTGTACTGCCTTGATGTCGAGACCTATATGGACTCAAGCGGCGATGGAACGGGCGATCTGGCGGGACTGGTCCAGCGGATCGATCACCTGGCCGAGCTGGGCGTGACGTGTCTGTGGCTGATGCCCGTCTATCCCAGCCCTGACCGGGACGACGGCTATGACATCACCGATTTCTACGGCGTCGACCCGCGCCTGGGGAACCACGGTGACTTCGTCGAGGTGGTGCGGACGGCCCGCGACCGGGGCATGCGGGTCATCGTCGATCTGGTGTGCAACCACACCTCTGATCAGCATCCCTGGTTCCGCAATGCAAAGCGCGGGAAGAACGCGAGGTACCGCGACTGGTACGTGTGGCGGGACGAGGTTCCCAAAAACGGGCCCGAGGGTGTGACCTTTCCTGACAAGGTGGACAGCCTGTGGGAGTACGATGAGAACACCGAGCAGTACTACCTGCACCGCTTCTACATCCACCAGCCCGATCTGAACGTCGCCAATCCCCAGGTGCGCGACGAGATCAAGAAGATCATGGGGTTCTGGTTGGAACTCGGGGTGTCCGGCTTCCGCGTGGACGCGGTCCCGTTCCTGCTT
The DNA here is from genome assembly GCA_038232815.1 of Euzebyales bacterium. GTDB lineage: Bacteria > Actinomycetota > Nitriliruptoria > Euzebyales > Euzebyaceae > Euzebya. The sequence goes on from JBBSNE010000108.1 coordinate 5,709, forward strand.
GAGACCCAGGGCATCGAGGGGGGCGACGAGGCACTTCCCGATCCCCATGAGTTCCTTGAGGACCTACGTGGGTTCATGAACCGCCGTAACGGTGATGCAATCTTGCTGGGAGAGGTGAACCTGCCTCACAAAGGCCAAAAGAAGTTCTTCGGTGGGGACGAGGGCAACGAACTGACCATGCTGTTCGACTTCATCGGCATGCAGAACCTGTATCTGTCGATGGCCCGTCAGGATGCCGGACCCCTTGCTGCTGCGCTGACTGCTCGACCTGACATCCCCACGGAATGTCAATGGGCCACGTTCGTGCGCAATCATGACGAATTGACCCTGGACAAGCTCACAGAGTCTCAGAAGCAGGAGGTCTTCGACGCCTTTGGCCCCGATGCGGACATGCAGTTGTTCGACCGGGGGCTGCGGCGACGGGTGCCACCAATGCTGGGGGGTGATCCTCGGCGCATCAAGATGACCTACAGCCTGCTGTTCAGCCTTCCCGGCACACCGGTGTTGTTCTACGGCGAGGAGATCGGCATGGGCGAGAACTTGGAGGCAGAGGGACGCCTGGCCGTACGAACCCCGATGCAGTGGACCGATAGCAAGAACGGGGGGTTCTCCGACGCGGCCGCATCCCAGCTACCAGGTCCGGTCGTGACCGGTCCCTTCTCACCCGAACACGTCAACGTCAGCCAACAGCGCCACGATCCGGATTCACTGCTGCACCACATCCAACTGCTGGCCCGGCGCTACCGGGAGTGTCCAGAACTCGGATGGGGCACGTTTGAGGTGTTGGACCATTCCGAGGACGCCGTCTTGGCGCACCGCTGCTCGTGGGACGGCAACAGCATGGTCGCGTTGCACAATCTGTCTCCCGATGCCGTAACCGTCCCGTTGACGTTGAAGGATTGCGACCAAACCCAGGAACTGGTGGATCTGTTGGAGGAGGGTCGCTGCCCGCTCGACTCCAGCGGTGCGGTTGAGTTGGCCCTGAATGGCTACGGGTTCCGTTGGCTTCGCATCGAAGGCCCCCACGAAACCCGGCTGGTCTAACGCCAATTGCGCTGAGTCGGATCGTCTGCGAACGGGAGGCACGATCCCGACACACCACACGACAGAGGGGTCGCCTGTCGGACCTGAACGGGCGATGACCAACAGGTGACAACTCACACCGTCGTCCACAGCTGTGGATGAGCCGGGCGATCAGATGCACATGTGCGTCAGATGCACCAAATCGATCATGCGAGGAGTGGGGGTCAGCGACTGCTCGGTACCCACACCAATGTGACCGCGGTCACGTCGACGTCATCTTTTTCCAGGTCCACCTCGACCTCGGTGATGTCATTTGACGCCTCCATCCAACGGTGATCCAGGTCCAACACCTCCGCAGCCAGGTCCTCCTCCAGCGCCTGCAGATCAGCGATGGCCTCCGTCACCTCCCCCTCAGCATTTGCCAGCCGCTGCTGGGTCCGGCTGGTCATCCCCCGCTTGCCGGCGGCACGGCGCACGTCGGCCGCCACGCCGCGGGCTGACTTCCGGCCGCCAAGCAGCCCACCAAGGATTGAGGTGCCGATGTTGATCAACTCCGTGGACCGGCGCGATGACACATCCGTTTCTAGTTGCTGGACCTGGTCCTGCGCGCTATCTATGGCTTTTTGCAACCGTTCGCTCTTGCTGGCGTAGTCCTTTCGCAGCTTGTCCGCTTCTTCGTCCTGGCGCCGGTCGGCCTCTTGGCGACAGCGTTGGCTGAACGCCTCGTGGGTCTCGCCCGGCCGTGACCACACCTTCAACGGTTCGTTGACCAGGACGGCAAGCGTCTGCGTGGCGTACAACTCATCGCGAACCGCCCGCTCGACGGTGTTCCACCAGGTCTTGGTGGCGATCTTTGCCTGCGGAATGACATAGGCCGCATTGTCCGGCAAGACCTCCCCCAGGTCGCGTTCGTCGTAGTCGACAGCCTGCATTCCCGCCAGATCCTCCGGGTCTTTGTTGACGGGCAGCACCGCCTCAAAGGTTTCGCTGTGGTCCAGTTCGGCCTTGGCCTCATCGAACCGCATCCGCACACGGACCGCCACGTAGGGTGTCATACGGGTACCGTCGGCGCTGGCGGCGACCTGATCGGCCCAGGTCGCGGCCGGGTCCAACACCCGCTGAGGGATGTCATCGGGGACCGTTGGGGGGATCGAGCTCTCGTCGTCGTCCAACGCGGTTGGGGCAGCGACCGGTGTCGGAGTGGCTGCAGCGGCCGTGTCCTGCTCGGCCAGGCGGGCCTTTTGTTGCTGCATCACCTCGGTGATCTGGGATCCCGTCATCGGCCCTGCCAGATACGACATCACCCAGCGTGTGGCA
>JBBSNE010000109.1:0-8034 GCA_038232815.1 Euzebyales bacterium
AAGCCGATGACGGCACTGAGGGCCAAACCCAGACCAAACGCATTGTCCTTGCCGAACGACGTCGCCAGATCCATCCCCATGATCGCCCCCATCACCAAGTTGACGATAGGGACATACAACAACAGCCCCCACCATCCGGGTCGACCGACGACACGGGCGTAGACCCAACCGTTGTAGAAGGGAACCAGCGCCTTCCACCCGGGCTCTCCGGCCTTGCTCAGGATCATCCAATAACTGACGATCAGCAGGACGACCGGCACCATGAAGATCAGGAAAACGATAAGTCCGAAGGCGACGGATATCGCCTCTTCTTGGGCCAACACCAACGCGGTCATTGGGCGCTCCGCTGACCGTTGATCATCTGGATGACAAAGGGGTTGGTCCGCTTCTCCTCCCCAACCGTGGTTTCGGGACCGTGTCCGCTGACGATGCGGGTTGCGTCCTCCAACGGCAAAACCACCTGTTGAATGGCCAACGCCTGTTGTTCATATGACCCCCGAGGGAAGTCGGTCCGACCGATGGACCCCGCGAAGATGAGGTCCCCGGAAATCAGCAACGGGTCTTCTGCGAAATCAGTGGTGATGAAGACCGAAGAGCCGGGTGTGTGCCCCGGGGTGTGGCGCGCCGTCACCTTCATTCCGGCCAGCGACATGGTGTGACCGTCAACGAAGGTTTGCAGATGCGCCGTCGGGGGATTCCAATCCAGATCGAACTGCGACTTCAACATCTCAGGCTCCTCACCAAAGGCCGCGGCCGGCGAATCCCACAGCCAGCGATCATCGGCGTGCATGCGCACCTCGACGTCAAGGTCGGCAACCAACTCTGGTACTGCCCACAGATGGTCCAGATGCCCGTGGGTCAACAACACGGCCTCACAGGTGACGCCACGATCGGCCAGCACCTGCTGCACCGGCCCGTCGCCGCCTTGTCCGGGGTCGACGACGAACGCCGTCTGCGTCTCAAGGTTGCCCACGACGTAACAGTTGGCGGCCCACATACCAAGGTTGAGGGTGTCGATGAACCTGTCAGCGGTCATACGGTCGCCGCCGCGCGGGGGATGACGCGATAGGCGTCATAGACCGCCTCGACGTGTTTGACCTGGCGGAGCACGTGGTCCAGATGGGTGATGTCGGCCAGTTCGAAGGTGAATCGCAGCAGTGCCACCCGGTCCTTTTTGGTCGTGACGTTGGCGCTGACGATGTTGACGAACTCGTCGCCCAGCACGGTGGTGATGTCGCGTAGCAAGTGTTTGCGGTCGAAGGCCTCGACATCGATGGTGACCCGGAACGTCGTGGGTGTCTGGGTGTTCCAACTGACTGGCACAAGACGGTCAGCCTCGCTCCGCAGATCATCGGCGTTGGGGCAGTCGGTCCGGTGGACACTGATGCCCCGGCCGCGGGTCACGAAACCCAGGATCTCATCGGGTGGCACTGGCGAGCAGCACCGCGCCAAGGTCACCAATACATCATCGATTCCCTGGACGTGCACCGCATCGCTGGAGCGACGGACGTCGCTGTCAGCCACGGCGGGCGCCTGGTAGGGCTGGTCCTCCCCCACACCGGGGTCAATGACCCCCTCGGCCTGTGCCAGACGTTCCCCCAGCTGCTGGGCAATCGCCTTGGCGGTGATGTGCCGGTCGCCGATCGCCCGGTACAACGCGTCAAGGTCGGCGTAGTTGTGGGACTGCGCCACCTCAATCAGCAACGGTGACGCAATTTGTTTCTTCAGCCCCCGCCCCGAACGGGCCAACGTCCGACGCAGATCTTCGCGGCCCTTGTCGATGGCGTCCTCGCGTCGTTCGCGACTGAACCACGAACGGATCTTGGATCGCGCCCTGGCCGAACCCACGAACTCAAGCCAGTCCCGGCTGGGCCCGGCGTCGGTCGACTTGCTCAGCAGGATCTCGACGGTCTCGCCGTTGCGCAACTCATACTCAAGCGGCACCAGACGATCGTTGACCCGGGCTCCGATGGTGCGGTGGCCCACCTCGGTGTGGATCGCATAGGCAAGGTCCACGGGGGTCGACCCGTGGGGCAGTTGCTTGATGTCGCCGGCTGGTGTGAAGACGAACACCTCGTCGGCGTACAGGTCCAGTTGGACGTTGCGCATGAACTCGCCTGGGGAATCCCGCGTCGAGGACTCCATGTCCAGCATCTGATCCAGCCACTGGGTGTCCCCCCCGGGTCCGGTCACCGCCAACCCGTCACGGGGGCCTTCTTTGTACCGCCAATGCGCGGCGACTCCGAATTCGGCCGTTCGGTGCATCGCCTGGGTGCGGATCTGGACCTCCATCGTCTTGCCGCTGGGACCCACGACCGTGGTGTGCAAGGACTGATACAGGTTGAACTTCGGCATCGCGATGTAGTCCTTGAACCGCCCCGGAACAGGGCGCCAGGCCGAATGGAGGGTGCCCAGGGCCGCATAGCAGTCCTTAACCGAGTCCACGACCACCCGGATGCCGACCAGGTCGTAGATGTCATCGAATTCTTTGCCCCGACCGACCATCTTCTCATAGATCGACCAGTAGTGTTTTTGTCGACCGGTGATCTGCGCCCGGATCTTCACCGCCCGCAGTCGTTCAGCGACGTCAGCGACCACATCGTCCAGATAGCGGTCCCGACCGGGTTGTCGTTCGGCCACCATGGCCTTGATCTCGTCGTAGCGCTTGGGATGCATGCACTGAAAACTGCGGTCCTCCAATTCCCATTTGAACTGCTGCATCCCCAGTCGATGTGCCAAGGGCGCATAGATCGACAGCGTTTCCGCCGCCTTCTGCTCTTGTTTGTAGCGGGGCATGTGGTGGATGGTCCGCATGTTGTGCAGACGATCCGCCAATTTGATCAGCAGGACCCGGTAGTCCTCGGCCATGGCCAGCAGCATCTTCCGCAACGACTCAGCCTGTTGCTCCTCCTTGGTCTGCACCGCAACCCGCTCAAGCTTGGTGACACCGTCGACCAGGTTGGCCGTGGCGTCTCCAAACTCCTGACGAAGGGCTTCGACCCCCCATTCAGTGTCCTCGACGACGTCGTGGAGCAGTGCGGCGCAAATGGTGGCGGTGTCAGCACCCAGGTCGGCGAGGATCTCAGCGACCCCGATGGGATGAATGATGTAGGGCTCGCCCGATGCGCGGGTCTGCCCCCGATGCGCATCGTCAGCGATCTCGAAAGCCCGCAGGATCAGCTTGACGTCGACGCGTGCCCCCGACCGCTTCAGTGACTGCATCAGCGGCTGGACCTGCTCGGGTACCGGGGTGCCAAGTTCGAAGGGCAGTCGGGCCAGCACTGCCCGCACCCCGGACTGACGACGGGCGTGCCGCGACCCCGGTGGTGCCACCTGTTCGCTGCCGTGTGGCGGGGTGTGCTCGGCCGTCGGGGCATGACGGGATGACTCCGGCGTCAACTCGACGACCGGAGGGACAAGACCGTCGTCGCCGTCCGTGCTGACCTCCCGGGATGTGAACCTGCGACCAGGGTAGTCGGTGTGACCATCGCCCACTATGAACCACCCTCGCCGATCAGTAGGTGATCAGGGCACTGTACGGCCGGTCGTCCAGTAGGCGCGCGCCGTCCAAGAAACTCAACTCGATGAGGAAGGCCAGTCCCACGACGTCCGCCTGGCAGCGGTCGATCAGACGGGCCGCGGCGGCGGCGGTGCCACCGGTTGCCAGCACGTCGTCGACGATCAGGACTTTGTCACCGGGACCGAACGCATCCTCGTGGACCTCCAGGGTGGCCGTGCCGTATTCAAGGTCATAGGTCTCGGCCCTGGTCGAGCCGGGCAACTTCCCGGCCTTGCGGAGGGGCACGAACCCGGCCCCCAACCTGATGGCAATCGGGGCGGCGAAGATGAACCCCCTGGCCTCGATACCGACCACGACATCGATCGCGGCGTCGGCGTATGGGTCGCTCATCGCCGTGACCGTGCGGTCAAACATCGCCGTATCCCTCAACAGGGGGGTGATGTCTTTGAACACGATCCCCGGTTCGGGGAAGTCGGGGACGTCACGGACGAAACGGGAGAAGTCGGGGCTGTTGGCCATCGTCGGTCAGCCTACGAGCGTCCGCCCCGGTTCAGATAGGTGTCCAGCCCAGGCAACTGTAAACCCAGGTCGCCGCGTCCAACCCGGCGGATGAGTCCCTTTGCAACCAAGGCTTCGACCACCCGTCATCTTACGTCGGTCGGTCAGCTTACGTGTATGACCGGCCACGCTCCTTCAGCCAGACCAAGATCGGCGTCGCCACGATGATCGAGGAGTAGGTGCCGACGGTCATGCCGATGAACAGGGCCAAGGCCAAGTCGCTGAGGGTGTCGGCACCCAACAGGTTGGCGCCGACCACCAACAGCGACGCCACCGGGATGACCGACGTGATCGACGTGGACAACGACCGCACCAACACGTTGTTCAACGCCCGGTTCGCGACCTGCCCGTAGGGCTCGGTGGACAGGCCGGTCAGCCGGCCGGTGTCTTCGGTGATGCGGTCAAAGACCACCACCGTGTCATACAGCGAATACCCCAGGATGGTCAGCACGGCGATCACTGTCGAGGGCGACACCGTGAACCCCGCCAGGGCGTACAGGCCCACGGTCACGATCACGTCATGGGCCAGGGTGGCAACCGCGGCAACGGCCATGCGCCACTCGAACCTGATGGTGATGTAGGCGACGACGAGGACCAGGAAGACGAGCAGCGCGCGGACGGCCTGGCTGGTGACGGCATCACCCCAGCGAGGACCGATGGTGCTGACGCTGACATCGCCACCGGTGACCTCTTCGATGGCACGAGCGACCTGCAGGTCATCGACCCCGCCCAGGTCAGAGATGGCGGGCGTGCTGATCTGCGCGCCGGTCCCGTCGTCGACGATCTGGACGATCGCATCGGTGATGCCGAACTCGGCCAACGTGTTGTTCAGGTCATCGGCGGTGAAGTCGTTGGTGGCGCCCTCTTCCACAAATGACGACCCACCGGTGAACTCAATCGAGAAGTTCAGACCACGAATCAGCAGGGCCGCCAGACTGATGCCCAGGACCACCAGGGTGAGGATCAGCCATTGACGCGAGCGGCCGACGAAATCCACGTCGCTTCTGCCGGTCAGCAGCCGGGCCAGCCGTGAATCAGAGTCCTCTGAACGTGGCGGCGGGTCGGCCAAGACGTTGTCGGTGCTCATCGGCGGCCACCTCCTTTCACCTTGCGGCGCGGTTTGCCGGACGTGGACCTGCCCTTTGGCCCGGTGACGGTCGCCGCAGCCAGTTGTTCGCTGGTGACCCCGGAGCGCAGGCCCATGAGGGGGGCGTTGGCCAGCTTGGCGTTGCGTGCGATCAGTCCGAACGCACCCCGGGTGAAGGTGGAGAACAGCAGGGTGTCGACCAGGGTCGACAGGCCCAGTGTGAACGCGAACCCGCGGACGGGTCCGACCGCCAGAAGGTACAGCACGACCGCAGCCAAGAATGAGACGGTGTTGCCGGTCAGGTTGGTCCGAAAGGCCTTGGTGAACGCATGGTCGGCGGCGGTGCGGATGGTTCGACCAGCCCGCACCTCGTCCCGATACCGTTCGCGATAGATGATCGACGAATCCGCCGCGATCCCGATGGACACGATGACACCGGCGATACCCGCCAACGTCAACGTGAACCCGATCGTTTCACCCAGGACGATGATGAGGCCGAAAACGGTCGCTCCGAACAACAACAGTTCCAACACTGCGGCAAGCCCCATCCCCCGGTACAACACGATCAGGTAGATCGCGACCAGGACCAGACCCAACAGACCCGCCAGCAGGCCCGCATCCAACGAATCTTGTCCCAACGTCGGCGACACCGTCTGGAAGGTTCCGAAGTCCAGTTGGATCGGCAAAGCGCCGGCCTTCAGGACCAGCGCCAGGTCTCTGGCCTCACCCTCGGTACGCGCCTCGACCACCGCGGATCCCCCTGCGATGCCCTGCTCACAGGCGACCTGCGGGGCGACGGGCGGGGCCTGCTCGACGATGTTGTCCAACACGATGGCAAGGCCGCGTTGGGGACCCTGCAAACAAGCCAGACGCCCCGTCACCTCTTGGAATGCCTGCGCACCCTCCCCATCGAACTCAAGCAGTGTCGACCAAGCCTGTCCCAACGAGTTGGGATCCAGTTGGGCCTGGGCATCGGCCAGGTCGGACCCGGTCACCTCGGCTGGTCCCAACCGCAACTGGGTCCACAGTTCGCGGGGCAGGTCCTCGCCCTGATCATCGACCCCGCGCAGGCACAGCACGACTTCTTGCCCGGGGTCGGGCACGCTCAAGTCGTTGCGTTGGTCACAGGTCTGACCACTGGCCGTCGCGGACGCCGTCGGCGCCTCACTGGCGGCGTCGTCAGGGGTCTGGCTGGCACCGTCATCTGGTGTCTCGCTGCCGTCGTCGGTCGGTGCGTCGCTGGGCTCATCCCCGCCGGATACCGACCCCGGCGGCAACTGCCCGATCACCGGACGAAACTGCAATTGGGCGGTGCGACCGATGATGTCTCGGGCCTGTTCTTGATCGGCCACCCCCGGCAGTTGGACCTGGATGGTGTCGCCTTGACGGGCAATGTCAGGCTCGGCGACCCCCAGTGCGTCGACCCTCTCGCGGATCGTCGACACGGTCTGGTCCAACAATTCCTCATCGATCTCCCCTTGACCGGGGGCGGGCAGGAGGTTGGCGCTGACCCCGCCCTGCAGGTCAAGACCCAGGCGGGGCGACAGGTCGGCAACTGCGATCCAGGCCCACATGGCAACCAGGAACACCAAGAAGGTGACGATCAAAGCGGTCAGGCGTCCTTGTGACACGGCTACAGCACCGGGACGTCGTTGACGGTGATCTTGAACTCGGCACCAAGCGTTCGACCGGCCCGGCGGCACATGACCATTCGTTGCATGAAGATCTCGAAGTATTCAAACACCGGCGTGACGGTCGTGTCGACCTCCAACTCCAGCGTCAAGGTTTTGGTCGGCACGGTGATCCGGGCCGGGGTGGTCGAGGGTTTGGGCGGCAAACCCTCCGCTTTGCGAACGGCGTCGAGGTCGGCCTCGAACCCCATCTCTGGATTGATCGGTTCAGGTTCGATGCGGTCGCTGACCCGCAAAAAACTGGAGGTGACCGCAAAGTTGACGCGATCGTGAATATCGCCTTCGATGTCGCCGGTGTCACGGACCCGGGACCGGTGGACATCCGATTTGTCTGCCAAGATGACGGCCGCGCTCACGGGGCTGACCGCGACACCGTATTGTTCTTCGTGATTGCCGGCGGCGCCCATGATCTGTGAGATGTCACGGATGGGGATGTCCATCTCTCGCAGGATGGTGAAGGCAATCAGCCCGGAGGACTGCCCGTGCTGCGAACGGCTGACCACGTTGCCGATGTCGTGCAGGTACCCGGCCACCGCCCCTAGCTCTGCCAGATGCGGTGCGAATCCCAGATGGGTCAAGACGTTGAACGAGATGTGGCCGACCAGGCTTGCGTGACGTGCGCCGTGCTCGGTGAAGCCTTGGCTGGCAGCGAACTCATCAGCCATCTCCAGCATTCCGCTGACCTCGTCGTGCTCCCGCACGGTGTTCAGCAGCGGGATCCGTGACTGCGTGCCATCCGCCGGCACGGGCACGGTCTGTGCGTCACCGTCCGCGCCCCGCCCGCCCAGCGAGACGCTGGCAGGCAGAAGTTCCGACTCGATCGAAGCGTCCACGAGGGGTTGGTTTACCGATCGCGATCGTGGGTGTCGCCCTCGATGACATCCCCGTCGTGCAGGTCGTCGTGTCTGACGCCCTCCGAACGATCTTTGAAGTCGGTGTCATCAAGGGCTGAGTCATCAAGGGCTGAGTCATCAAAGTCGGTGTCATTGATGTCGGGCTGGTTCAGTTCGTTGTCGTCAAACTCGCCGTCATCGTCCACCACGTACTCGTCGTCCACCACGTAGTCGTCGTCATCCAACGGACTGTCGCCCAGATCCTGATCGTCCAAGACGGTGGTCGGGAGGGTTTGTGCTCGTGAGATCGCATGACGGGCCATCGTCACCACGACCTCATCGGCG
>JBBSNE010000110.1:0-8004 GCA_038232815.1 Euzebyales bacterium
CCCCTTTCGACCCAAGTTGTTGACTGCCCCGCGTTGCGATGCCCGATAGGTTGGAGTGGAATCCATCAAGACTTATCCGGCCGCCGTTGAAGGGGGCAGTACGTGTTCGAACGCTTCACCGACCGAGCCAGGCGAGTGGTTGTTCTCGCCCAAGAAGAAGCTCGGATGCTCAATCACAACTACATCGGTACCGAGCACATCCTGCTTGGCCTGATCCATGAGGGCGAGGGCGTGGCCGCCAAGGCCCTTGAATCCCTCGGCATCTCTCTGGAAGGCGTGCGCGAGCAGGTCGAGGAGATCATCGGCCAGGGCCAGACCGCCCCGGCCGGCCACATACCCTTCACCCCGCGGGCGAAGAAGGTCCTTGAGCTGTCGCTGCGGGAAGCGCTACAGCTGGGCCACAACTACATCGGCACCGAGCACATCCTCCTGGGACTGATTCGTGAAGGCGAAGGCGTTGCGGCACAGGTGCTGCAAAAGCTTGGCGCCGACCTGAACCGCGTCCGCCAGCAAGTCATCCAACTCCTCAGCGGCTACGCAGGTGGCGAGTCCGGCTCCTCCTCCGGTTCGGGCCAGAAGGCTGGGGTGTCCGGCGGATCCGGCGAAGGTGAGTCCAAGGGCTCGGCGGTGTTGGACCAGTTCGGACGGAACCTGACCCAATTCGCCCGCGAGGGCAAGCTAGACCCGGTCATCGGCCGTAGCCGCGAGATCGAACGCGTGATGCAGGTGCTTAGCCGCCGGACCAAGAACAACCCAGTCCTGATCGGCGAGCCGGGGGTCGGCAAGACCGCGATCGTCGAGGGCCTGGCCCAGATGATCGTCAACGGCAACATCCCCGAGACGCTGAAGGATAAGCAGCTGTACACCCTTGACCTGGGTGCGCTGGTGGCGGGCTCGCGGTACCGCGGTGACTTCGAGGAACGCCTGAAGAAGGTCTTGAAGGAGATCACCACCCGCGGCGACATCATCCTGTTCATCGACGAGCTGCACACCCTGGTCGGGGCGGGTGCCGCTGAGGGCGCGATCGACGCCGCGAGCATCTTAAAACCCATGCTGGCCCGTGGCGAGCTACAGACCATCGGCGCGACGACCATCGATGAGTACCGCAAGTACCTGGAGAAGGACGCCGCGCTGGAGCGCCGCTTCCAGCCGATCACCGTCGAGCAGCCCTCCATTGCCCACACCATCGAGATCCTCAAAGGCCTGCGTGACCGCTACGAGGCCCACCACCGTGTCACCATCACCGATGACGCCCTGGTCGCCGCGGCCAACCTGGCCGACCGCTACATCGCCGACCGCTTCCTGCCCGACAAGGCGATCGACCTGATCGATGAGGCCGGATCACGCTTGCGTAGTCGCCGCCTGACCGCCCCGCCGGACCTGCAGGACCTGGAAGAAGAAGCCAACAAGGTCCGCAAGCAAAAAGAATCGGCCATCGACGACCAGGACTTCGAGAAGGCTGCAAGCCTGCGCGATGAGGAGAAGAAGCTGCTGGAGCGCAAGGCGGCCCGCGAGAAGGAATGGAAGTCCGACGGCATGGACTCGGTCCTGACGCTGGACGAGGAAGACATCGCCGAGGTGCTGTCCAACTGGACCGGCATCCCCGTGTTCAAGCTGACGGAGGAAGAGACCCAGAAGCTGCTGCGGATGGAGGAAGAACTACACAGGCGCATCGTCGGCCAGGAAGAGGCGATCGCCGCGGTCAGCAAGTCCATCCGCCGGACCCGCTCGGGTCTGAAAGACCCCAAGCGCCCCGCGGGTTCGTTCATCTTCCTGGGTCCCTCGGGCGTCGGCAAGACCGAGCTTGCAAAGACCTTGGCGGAGTATTTGTTCGGCGACGAGGACGCGCTGATCCACCTGGACATGAGCGAGTACATGGAGAAGCACACGGTCAGTCGCCTGATCGGCTCGCCTCCCGGTTACGTCGGGTATGAAGAGGGCGGTCAGCTGACCGAGGCAGTGCGCCGCCGTCCCTTCAGCGTGGTGCTGTTCGACGAGGTCGAAAAAGCTCACCCCGACGTGTTCAACTCGTTGCTGCAGATCCTTGAGGACGGGCGCCTGACTGACAGCCAGGGCAAGACGGTGGACTTCAAGAACACCGTGCTGATCATGACCTCGAACCTGGGTACCAGGGAGCTCGGCAAGGCCGCGACGGGGTTCGGCGTGACCGACGACGCCAGCCATTTCGAGCGGATGCAGGCACAGGTCGACGACGAATTGAAGCGCCACTTCCGGCCCGAGTTCCTGAATCGGATCGATGAGACCATCGTCTTCCACCCGTTGACCCAGGAGCAGGTCAAGCAGATCGTCGACATGATGATGAAGCGGGTCAAGGAACAGCTGAAGTCCAAGGCTCTTGATCTGGAACTGACCGACGACGCCAAGGATTGGCTGTCCAAGAAGGGCTTTGACCCGACGCTGGGCGCTCGCCCGCTGCGCCGCACCATCCAGCGGGAGATCGAGGACTCGCTGAGTGAGAAGTTGCTGTACGGCGAGTTCCGCGCCAACCAGATGATCGTGGTCGACATCGAGGACGACAAGGTGGTCTTCCGCGCCGTGGACGCCCCGGAGGTTCCGCCCATGGAATTGGCAGGTGCGCCGGGGGATCTGGAGGAATAGAAAACCCTTTGCGGCCCGCATGTTCATCTGCCGCTAGTATTGAGGAACGGTCCGTTGTCATCGGGTTCACCTGGGACAACGATCATCACACCACCAGGCAAGCCTTAGGGTCCCAACGGCGACAAGAGCCCAAGGACCACAGCTTCCCGGCGGTAAGGACAAGAGGCCCGACGCGACAAGAGCGTCGGGCCTTATGGCTGTCTAGCCTGCGTCGCAATGCGTCTGCTCATCGCCCGGTGCACCGTCGATTACGACGGTGCCCTGACGGCGCATCTGCCTGAGGCGCGGCGGTTGATCATGGTCAAGGCCGACGGGTGTGTGGCCGTCCATGCCGATGGCGGCGCCTACAAACCGCTCAACTGGATGAACGCCCCGAACGTGCTGGTCGAGGAAGCTGACCGCTGGGTGGTCACCTCCCCCAAGGGCGAGACGCTGACGATCAACCTGCACGAACGTCTGTGGGAAAGCGCCACGGACCTGGGTGAGGACCCCGGATTGACCAAGGACGGGGTCGAGGCTCACCTGCAGGAGCTACTGGCGGCCAACACCGGCGCGCTGGGGGAGGAGTTGAAGCTGGTCCGCCGGGAATATCCCACCGACATCGGGCCGGTCGACCTGCTGTTACGGGATGGTGACGGCACCGCCATCGCCGTGGAGATCAAACGCCGGGGAGAGATCGACGGCGTCGAACAGCTGACCCGTTATCTGCATCGCATGGACCGTGATCCTCTGCTGCGGCCGGTGCGGGGCATCTTCGCCGCTCAGGTCATCAAACCTCAAGCGCGAGTGTTGGCCGAGTCGCGTGGCATCGCCTGCATCGAAGTCGACTACGACGCACTGCGGGGCATTCAGTCCGACGAGTTGCGATTGTTCTGAACCCGGTCCGGCACAGGCTGCTCACAGCCGGTAGGTAAGCAGCAACTCGCCATGGTTTTCAATCACCGTGGACAGCCGCAGATCGTGGGCGCTGCTGAGTCCCTCGACCAGGCGCTTACCGTCCGTGCCCCCAGCCAGCACCGGGGCCAGGGTCACACAGATCTCTTGGGCCAGCCCCGCACCGATGACCTGACCGTTCAGGTTGGGACCCCCCTCCACCAGTAGATGGGTCAGACCGTGGTCATCGGCCAGTCGGCGAAATCCGGCCTTCAGGTCCACGTCGCCTTCCCCGGTCTGAATGACCACGCCGCCGGCGGCGCGTAGTCCATCGATGCGATCAGCGGGAGCGTCGGTGGTGGTCAAAACGATGGTCGGGGCGACCGCGGCGGTGAACAAGGTCAGCGTAGGATCAAGGTCCAAACTGCGGGTGACCACGACGATCGATGCGGGACGGTTTCGCCCGGCGGCGCTCCGACGCTTGGCCCAGGCGCTGCGAATCTTCATCGGACCATACCCCTCGGCCCGTACCGTGCTGGCACCGACCACGAGTGCGTCGGCGTGGTGGCGCATGGCAAAGAAGGCCAGCTTGTCGCCTTCACCCCCAAGGCTTCCGCTGACCCCGCCGGCATCGACGATGTGCCCGTCCAGGGCGGTGACCATGTTGATCCGCACCAGCGGGGCGGCCGGGTCATCGGGTTGATAGGCGTCATAGACGTCGACATCGGACACAGGGTCTGGGTACAGCTGGTTCACCGCTGGTGACCCTAAGCGGGCGATCGCAGACGTGCACTCCTCCGGTGACGGTGCACGATGGCAGCGTGCGTCCCGCCTCGGTTCTGGATGGCCTGCCAGCGGCCCTACTGGCTTGGCATGACCCGTCGGCTCGGCGGCTGAGCTGGCGGACCACAAACGATCCGTATGCCGTGTTGGTCAGCGAGATCATGGCCCAGCAGACCCAGGCCGAGCGGGCGGCGCAGGCATGGACGGCGTTCATGGGTCGCTTCCCCACGGTGCAGGACCTGGCAGCGGCGGAACCAGGTGAGGTCATCCAGGCGTGGCAGGGGCTGGGCTACAACCGCCGCGCCGTCAACTTGCACCGCTGCGCGCAGGCAATCTGTGATCACCACGGCGGCGTCGTTCCAGCTGATCTGGATACGTTGCTGACCTTGACGGGGATCGGGCCCTACACCGCACGGGCGGTGCTGGCATTTGCCTTTGGCTGCGCTGAGGTGCCCGTCGATACCAACATCGCCCGGGTCTTGGCCAGGGTGACCGGCCAGGTCCTGACCCGCTCGGCGGCCCAGGGCCTGGCTGACCGTATGGTCGCCGTCGAGGTCCCTCCCCCACCAAGGTGCCCGGGGGTTGCCCCAAGGGCTCGTTTGGCCGCCGCCATGATGGACCTGGGAGCGACGGTGTGTACCGCAAAACGGCCGGCCTGCGACGTCTGCCCGGTGCGGAGCTGCTGCAGCTGGGCCGGGGGCGGGGTGCCGGACCCAGCCGCACAGGGTGATCACCGATCCCGCCCGCAGGGCAGATTCGCCGGATCGGCCCGCCAGGCTCGTGGCCGGGTTGTCGACGCTCTGCGTGGCGGTCCGATCCCCTCAGACCACGCGTTGGCGTTGGCCGGCACGCACGGCCAAGACCTACTGGAGGGTCTGGTGACTGACGGATTGGCGGCGCGAACATCTCAGGGATTCGCGCTTCCTGGCTGGTCGGCGTGACCGTCACGATCACGTAAAACCGCCCTCTGCCGAAGTGCCTTGGCGCTCGTTAGGGCAGACTGGCGCGTTGTGAGCACCACCCGGCCCCCGCAGGACGATCAGAACGCCGAATATGAGTTCCTGCCACATACCGACGCTGAACTGGTCGAGGGCCCTGACCCCGCGGCCCGACTGACCCCCTCCTTTGCGGATTCGGGTCACGTCGCGGCACGCAAGCTGGTGCAGCCGGTCCAGCACTTTCTGCATCTGGAAACCTCCGGCGGGATCGTGCTGGTCTTGGCAGCGGTGCTTGCGCTGGTCCTGGCCAACTCACCGCTGCGCGAAGCTTATGAAGCGGTCATCGACCACCACATCGTCTTGGACTTCGGGTTCCTGACCCTGGATGAACCTCTGGAGTTGTGGATCAACGACCTGCTGATGGCGGTGTTCTTCTTCGTCGCCGGGCTTGAGATCAAGCGCGAACTGGTCCATGGCGATCTGCGGGATCCCAAGACCGCTGCCTTGCCCATCGCTGCGGCGCTGGGCGGCATGGTGGTGCCCGCAGCGCTTTTCTTCGCCATCAACGCCGGGGGTGAGGGGGCCGCGGGCTGGGGGATCCCGATGGCGACCGACATCGCCTTTGCGGTCGGCGTACTGGCACTGGTGGGCACACGCGCCCCGGCCAGCCTGAAGATCTTCCTTCTGACGCTCGCCATCATCGATGACATCGGGGCGATCTTGGTGATCGCGGTGGTCTACACCACCAGCCTGAACGCCATCTGGCTTGCCGTCGCAGCCGGAGTGGTCTTAATCGTCCTGGCCCTGCAACGGTTGAAGGTGAACTCGAGCATTCCCTACGTGGTCTTGGCCGGTTTGTTGTGGCTGGCCGTCTTTGAGTCCGGGGTACACGCCACCATTGCCGGTGTCGTGATGGGGCTGTTGACACCCGCGTCCCCCCGGCATCCCCCGGAGGCCGTCACCGGCACCATCCACTACCGGCTGCGGCAGTTACGAGCCCGACCTGCAGACGGAAGGGCGGATGAGTCTGAACAAAATGAGTTGAAGTCTGTGGCAGACCTGGCGTTGGGCGGCGTTTCGCCACTTCGCGTGTGGCAACACCGCCTGCACCCATGGTCGGCGTTCGTGATCCTGCCCCTGTTCGCCTTGGCGAATGCGGGGGTGTCCTTGCAGGGCTTCGCACCCGGTGACCTCTTCACCGAGGCACTGCCCCTGGGGGTCATCGCGGGGCTGGTCATCGGCAAGCCGGTGGGCGTCATGGGCGCAGCCTTCCTGGCAACCAAATCGGGCCTGGCCAAACTGCCGCGAGGCGTGGGGTGGCTGGAGCTTGGCGGCGTGGGGTTGTTGGCGGGGGTCGGGTTCACCGTCTCGATCTTCATCAGCGGGTTGGCCTTCACCGACGACGCGCTGGTCGAGTCAGCCAAGGTCGGTATCTTGGCTGCGTCGGTCGCGGCCGGGATACTGGGCTTTGCCGCGCTGGCAGCACGCAAGACGACGGATTGATCGGGTCGTCGCAACGGCGTGAACTTTGTGCCACGCGTATGATGACAGGGGTCGAGAGAGGGAAATCTGGTGGCGCAACGCAAACCCACGATGGCGGACATGCTGCAACTTGTCGCACCCGGAACTGTCCTACGGGAGGGCATTGAACGGATCATCAAGGCCGGCAAGGGCGCCATCCTGGTTCTTGGCTATGACAAAGAGATGGAGGCCATGCGTTCCGGCGGTTTCCAGTTGAAGGCCAAGCTGACCGCTCAGCACCTGTCAGAGGTCGCGAAGATGGACGGCGCGATCTTGTTGGACAACGGTTGTGAGAACATCCTGTGGGCAAATGTCCACCTGGTGCCTGACTCCGCCATCAAGACGATGGAGACGGGTACTCGCCATCGGACCGCAGATCGCGTGGCCAAGGAGACCGGTACCCCGGTGATCAGCGTCAGCGAGTCGATGCAGATCGTGTCGCTGTACTACGGCCAGGCCAAGCACGTGTTGGAGGACATCTCCCAGATCATGTTTCGGGCGAACCAGGCCCTGGCCACCCTTGAGCGGTATCGCAACCGCCTGGACGAGGTGTCTGCGGCCCTGTCGGCTCTTGAGATCGAGAACGTGGTGACCCTTGGCAATGTCGTGTCGGTGTTGCAACGGGCCGAGCGTGTCGCCAGGATCTCTGA
Organism: Euzebyales bacterium; assembly: GCA_038232815.1. Lineage (GTDB taxonomy): Bacteria > Actinomycetota > Nitriliruptoria > Euzebyales > Euzebyaceae > Euzebya. Next base: position 7,385 of record JBBSNE010000110.1, read on the forward strand.
TGAGATCGAACAGGCCATCATCGAACTCGGAACCGATGGACGACTGTTGCAGCTGCAACTCGACGAGTTGTTGCACGGGGTCAAGTTGGAACGCGAACTGGTGGTCAAGGACTATTCGGCAGACGGAAGCCCGAAGGCCAGTGAGGTCTTGGAAACCATCGCCGGCCTTGACGACTCCGAATTGTTGGAACAGGGCAAGGTGGCCAAGGCAATGGGCTACTCGGCTGGTGACCAAGGTGACGAACGGCCGGTGGCGGCGCGCGGCTACCGCCTGATGAGCCGGATTCCAAGACTGCCCGACAGCATCGTACAAAAGCTGGTGGACAAATTCGGAACACTGGACCGTCTGCTGGACGCCTCACTCGAGGAACTGGACACCGTCGATGGGATCGGAGAAGCCCGGGCTCGGTCGATCCGGGAGGGTCTGGCCCGGCTTGCCGAGTCCTCGATCTTGGAGCGATACGCCTAGCCCATGCGGTAAATAACCTTCAAAGTAGGCCGCTGACCAGCCATTTTGCGCTGGTGTCCGTGGCGAATATGTGTTACAATCCTTGCTCGCACCCACCACGGACAGCCGGTTGATCGGCTTACCAGGATCGGTGCTCGTACGCCCTCAAAAA
>JBBSNE010000111.1:0-7965 GCA_038232815.1 Euzebyales bacterium
CCGTACGCGGTCTGGTTCGCACTCCTGTCCACATTTCTTGGCCATGCCGGCCCGGCACATTCATGCTGACGAGGCGTGACGGTGGGCTAGGCTGCCCCCACCCCCGCACACAGGAGACTGTCTCGTCATGACCATCAAGGTCGGAATCAATGGCTTCGGCCGTATCGGTCGGAACTTCCTTCGCGCTGCAAAGAAGAGCGGCGCCGACATCGACATCGTCGGCGTCAATGATCTGACCAGCACCGAAACGCTGGCACATCTGCTGAAATACGACAGCGTCCACGGGAGATTCCCGGGCACCGTGGAGGTCGACGGTGACAATCTCATCATTGACGGCGACACCTTACGTGTGGTGTCAGAACGGGAACCTGGCACGTTGCCGTGGGACGAACTGGGTGCCCAGGTCGTCATCGAGTCCACCGGCTTTTTCACCACTGGGGACACCGCGTCCGCCCACCTGGATGCGGGCGCCCAGAAGGTCATCATCTCGGCCCCCGCCAAAGGCGAGGACGTGACCCTGGTGATGGGGGTCAACCAGGACATCTATGACCCCAAGACGCACAACGTGATCTCCAACGCGTCTTGCACCACGAATTCGGTGGTCCCCATGGCCATGGTGTTGGACGACGAGTTCGGCATCGACCGGGGGTTCATGACCACCATCCACGCCTACACCAACGATCAGGGCACACAGGACGCACCGCACAAGGATCTACGTCGGGCCCGTGCCGCGGCGGTCAACATCGTCCCGACGACCACCGGTGCGGCCAAGGCCGCAGCGCTGGCCCTGCCACAACTGGAGGGGAAGCTTGACGGCATGGCCATGCGCGTACCGGTTCCGGATGGATCCGTGACCGACCTGGTGTGCAACCTGGGCCAAGAGGTGACGGTCGATCAGGTCAACGAGGCCTTCACCAAGGCCGCCCAAGGCGATCTGCAGGGGATCTTGGAGGTGACCATGGATCCGATCGTTTCTTCTGACATCATCGGCAACCCGCATTCGTGCATCATCGACGGCTTGGCCACCATGGCGATGGGCAACACCGTCAAGGTGCTGGGGTGGTATGACAACGAGTGGGGATATTCCAACCGGCTGATCGATCTGGTCGTCTTCGTCGGTTCCTCGCTGTAGCGCCTGGCGTGTTGCAGGACGTTCCGAGTCTGGACGAACTGGACCCCGCCGGTAGGACGGTGCTTGTCCGAGCGGACCTGAACGTGCCGTTGGACGGCACACAGATCGTCGACGAACTCCGTATCGTCTCCTCCATTCCGACCATTCAGCGCCTTCGGGACGCGGGTGCCAGGGTCGTGCTGATGAGCCACCTGGGTCGCCCCAAGGGGCAGGTCGTGGAAGAACTCCGGTTACAGCCCGTGGCTGACCGGCTGTCGGCGTTGCTTGAGACCGACGTCCGCTACGCCCAGGACACCGTGGGTCCCCAGGCACACGCGACGGTTGCCGACCTTGCGGACGGCGGTGTGGCGTTGCTGGAGAATTTGCGCTTTGACCCTGGGGAAACCGCCAATTCGCCGGAGTTCGCGGACGCTCTGGCCAGCCTGGGTGAGATGTACGTCGACGACGCGTTCGGCGCTGCACACCGCGCGCACGCCTCGGTGGTGGGCATACCTCCCCGTGTGGCGCAGTCCGCGGCCGGTCTGCTGCTGGAATCAGAACTTCGTGCCCTGTCACGCTTGTTGGAGTCGCCCGAATCCCCGTTCGTCGCCATCCTTGGGGGTGCCAAGGTCAGTGACAAGATTGCCGTCATCGAAAGTCTGTTGCCCCGCATCGATCACCTCCTGATCGGCGGGGCGATGTGCTACACGTTCCTAGGCGCATGCGGTGGGGATGTCGGCCGTTCGCGCGTGGAGGAAGACCAATTCTCCACCGCGAAGGACTTGATGAACAAGGCCTCCCAACACGAGGTGCAGATCCATCTGCCCAGTGACATCGTCGCAGCGGCTGACTTCGAGGAGGACGCCGACCATCGGGTCGTGCCGGCCGACTCCATCCCCAAGGGCTACCTGGGACTGGACATCGGACCGGATACGACCAAGGCCTACGCCGCGGTCGTCGAACAGGCCCAGACCGTGCTGTGGAACGGGCCGATGGGGGTGTTCGAGTGGGACGCGTTCGCCTCGGGCACCAAAGGGGTGGCGCAGGCCATGGCCGCTAGCGACGCGTTCACTGTGATCGGTGGTGGTGACAGTGCCTCTGCAGTCCGCCAGATGGGTTTGGACGATGCGTTCAGCCATGTCTCCACCGGCGGTGGCGCGTCGCTTGAGTTCTTGGAAGGCAACGTGCTGCCCGGCGTGGCTGCATTACGTCGACAGGACGACGACAGTGACGAAGGATCGCCATGATGAACCGAAAACCACTGATGGCGGGCAACTGGAAGATGAACCTGACCCATCTGGAGGGCATTCAACTGGTTCAGAACCTGGCCTATCACCTGGGCGTGGAGGACTACGACCACACCGATGTGGCGGTCATCCCTCCGTTCACCGCGTTACGGTCCGTACAAACCCTGATCGACGGGGATGACCTGCCCCTCAAGTTGGGTGCGCAATCGTGTCATTGGCAGGACTCCGGTGCCCTCACGGGTGAGATATCGCCGGTCATGCTGGCCGCTTTGTCCTGTGACTTCGTGCTGGCTGGTCATTCCGAACGCCGGACACTGTTCGCTGAAACCGATGAGGTCGTGAATCGCAAGGTCAAGGCAATCCTGACCCATGGGATGACTCCGATCCTGTGTGTCGGGGAAACGGCGGAACAACGTGATGCCGATCAGGCAGCAGACGTCATTGCCTCCCAAGTCAACGGCAGTCTGGCAGGAGTCGAGGCTGACGCCGTTGCCGACATGGTGATCGCATATGAGCCGGTGTGGGCGATCGGAACTGGCCGCACCGCTCTGGCAGCCGATGCAGACGGCGGCTGTGCCGTCGTACGCGACACCGTTCGCTCCCTCCACGGTGATCCAACCGCTGACGCCGTCAGGATCCAGTACGGGGGCAGTGTCAAGCCCGGCAATGTGTCTGAACTCATGTCACAACCAAACATCGACGGGGCCCTGGTCGGCGGGGCCAGTCTGAATGCTGATGATTTCGCGGTGATTGCACGGTACGCACGCTTGTGACGGCCTTCAGGTAGTAGTCTGATGGGAGGTCGGCACGAACTGAACGGATGTGATCATGGCGAAGCGCAACAAGCATTTGCAGGGCCTGCTGGGTCCTCTGGAAACCGACGTGATGGAAACGGTCTGGCATCTGGGTGATGCCACGGTCCGTGACGTGCACGCGGAATTGGCAGACCGTCGGGACCTCGCGTACACGACCATCATGACCACCATGGCCCGACTGGCTGCCAAGAACCTGTTGCGACGGGACACCTCAGGTCTGGCCCATCGCTACAGGCCGACACTCAGCCGAGAGGACTACGCGCGGTCGACGGTCACCTCCGTCGTGGACTGGCTGGTGCAAGCCTTTCCCGAGCCCGCGATGAGCTACTTCGTGGAAAAGATTGACGACACCGCCGATGCGGACGTGGTTGCCACACTTCGCTCGCGCATCGATGCCCAACGCGCTGAAGAAGGCTAGGGCACCTTCTTGACGGTGGCGACTATGGGTGGAGACTGCTAGCCATGGACCTCAAGACGAGTCTGTGGGACGTGACCGAAGGCCTTGGGGTCGCGGTTTCCTTGCAGTCCTTCGCTGCCCGGGCCCTGCTGGGCTCCGTGGTTGCCGTCGTGTTGGCCACAATCGCTGTGCAGTTCGGATGGGTCAGATCCAGCCGAGCCCGACGAACCCTCATCTTGGCACCCATCATTGCGGCACTGGCGGCCGTGGCCGCGTGTACAGCCCCCGGGAGCACATTTCTGCCGGCTCTGGTTGTCAGTTCTGCCGGAGGACAACCTTTTGAGATCTTCGGTGAAGGGTTCACCGTCCGGCGCCTGGAATGGCTTCTGGTGGGCTACATCGCCGTCGCAAGCTTTCTGCTGCTGCGCCGCGCGGTCGGACATTGGGGCATTCACCGCTACGTCGCGTGCGCTCGACGCTCGACCGATCCACAGCTGAGCGCGGTGGTGCGCCGGATCGCGACGAAGCTTGGGATCGCGGCACCGCCGCTGCTTCTGGTGGCACGGTGTCCTGGCGGGGCATTCACCGCCGGCGTCAAGAAGCCGGTGGTTGCTGTGGATCCGGAGTTGCTGAGTGAGCTGGACCCGCGTGAGTTCGAGGGGCTAGTCGCCCATGAACTGGCACACATTGCCCGTCGAGATGTCTTGGCCAACACGGTCATCGGGATCATTCGCGATCTGACATTCTTCATTCCGCCGTTGACGCTTGCGGCCCGATGGCTCCGTCTGGATCAAGAACACGCTGCCGATGACTTGGCCTCCGACGCCACGCGACGCCCGGCGGCGCTCGCCTCGTCAATTCTGAAGGTCTGGGAGGGGTCCCAGGACAGCGGACGGCGGCAGTACGCAGCGATGGCGTGCGCCACAATGGTGCCCGCGGGGGCATTGACGGCAGTCATGCCTTCGGTCGCTGGACCTCGCCGTTTGGGCTGGCGTCTGATGTCAAGCGAGGGGGCCAGGCAGATCGCGGAACGTGTGGTCCGGCTTATTCAGCGTGGTGCGCCCCTCAGCCGCCGTCGTCAACGGGCCGAACTGGTGCTGGCCACGGCCGCCGTGATGCTGGCAACCGCGGTAACCGTGGTCTTACCCGCCCAGGTGCATGGTGAGTTGTTGTTGGCGCAATGGCAGCGTCCCCCGGCTCAACCGGTCGAATCGCCGGCCCTTGACACCTTTCGTGTATTGGCCGCCGACGCGGAACCGCTGATGGCCACAGCCGCCGGCGTCGTCGCCGATCACTCTGTCGCGCTGGAAAGCTGTGCTGACTGCCTGATGCTTGAGTCCGCCGCGGAATGGCGCACCCAGACACTGCCGACGTCCCCAGCAAGGGCACCGGGTTGGCAGGCTGGCGGTCGGATCTGGAAAGATGCTCCCGAGGGCGAGCCGACGCCGTTGAGTGCGCAAGCCCTCTGGGGCGTTGATCTGAGTCCTGCGCCGAGTTCGAGTGCCGGCAGCCGCGTGGGAATATTCCTCGTTCGCTGAGGGGTCCGTTCACCTGCATGATCGCGGGCCAAACCCGGCCGCGTTACCATCACGGGTCAGTCACAGTTTCTGTCGTTCGAATTACCGAAAGCGTCTGTCGTGCTGAACATCGCCATTGTTTCTCTACATGTCCTCGTATCCGTCCTGCTGATCCTGTTCATCCTGTTGAAATCCGGCAAGGGTGGCGGATTGTCGGACATGTTCGGCGGCGGCAGCATGGGCGGTGGTGGTGGGTCGACCATTGCCGAGAAGAACCTGGACCGCCTGACCGTGGTCACCGCGGTGGTGTTTGCGATGACGACGATCGTGCTTGCCCTGCGTCTGGTGTAGTTGCGTCTGGTGTAGTCCGGGCGTGTGGGGTGGGCTGTCTGTCATGACGATGCGAGCGGGCATTTTCTTGATCGCGCTGACAGTGGGATTGGCGGTCGCAGCCTGTGACGCGCCTGAAGCCGTGCAGGCGCCGGCAAGCGCGTCGGAAGGCAGGACGCCGACGGCGTCGAGAGGCCCCGGTGGGGGAACCTTTCGATATGGGATCGGTGAACCCACGGCCATCGTCCCGCCGTTGGCACGGACGGCCGATGACCTGGCGGTCGTCGACGCCGTGTTCGATTCCTTGACGGCCTGGGATCCGACCGGAGACCCGATGTCATCCGCGGCCGTCACCTGGACCGCGACGGAGCAGCAGGACGAATGGACCTTCGACCTTCGTCCGGGTGCTGCATTCCAGGACGGGACAGCCGTCCTGGCAAGCGACTTCGCTGCAGCCTGGACGTTGTTGATCCAGGAGGGGGTGTACGGCTACCTGTTGGCCGATGTGGTGGGCTACCAGGCGGTTTCTGCAGGCGAGCAAACGACCTTGTCGGGCGTGACGGTCGTTGACGACCACACCCTACGGGTGGGGCTGGCACGTTCACGGTCAGACTTTCCGACGGTTGTCGGCCATCCTGCCTTGGGGCCGATCAACGTCGCCCAGTCCGAACAAGATCGTGATGGCTGGCGCGATCTGCCGAGCGGCAACGGTCCCTTTGCCATGACGGAGCCGTGGGCCCGGGGTGACTTCATCCGGGCGGCGCGTTGGGACCAGTGGGCCAACGGTCAACGGCCCCCACGGGGTATCGACGAGGTGGTGTTCAACATCGGCGATCTGGACCTGAACTACCTGGCCTTCATCCGGGGCCGTCGCGACCTGACCAGCGTTCCACCGGACGCGCTCGGGTTGGCGCAGGAACAATTCCCTGCACGCGGTGGAGTCTGGGACGGCCCGGGGCTCATCACCGGTGCCAGGCCGGAGGTCTACCTCTTGGGGATCAACCCGTCGGTCCCTCCCTACGATCAGGTTGAGGTTCGGCAGGCCGTCAGCCTTGCCATCGATCGCATCCGTCTGTCTGATTTCGGTCAGGATGTGCAGCTGCAACCGGCAACGGCGCTGCTTCCGCCACCACTACCGGGCACCCGCGCCGACGTGTGCGAGCTGTGCACGTTCAACCAATTCGGCGCGCGGTCCCGACTGCAAGATGCAGGGGTGGACCAGTTGACCTTTGCCTTCAATGCCGGGGGTGGTCACGAACGGATACGTAATCATCTGCGACAGTCTCTCAGCGACATCGGTGTCGCGTTGGTGTCCAACGGGCGCGGCGCCGCACCGTCATTGTCGGACTACCAACAGCTCTTGTCCGACGGCTCGGTCGGGTTGTTCAGACTGCCGCTGGTCGCCGATGTGCCATCGGCTCTGTCCGTGCTGTACCCGCTGCTGCACAGCGATCAGACGCCGGAGAATGGGGGTCTGAACTACATGCGGTACCGGGATCCGACCGTTGACGCCCTGTTGGAACAGGCGTCGCGAACCCCTGACAAGCGAACTCGTGAAGCATTGCTCAGACGGGTGGAGGACATCGCCCTCAACACCGACCACGTCGTGGTGCCGCTGTTCACCTACCAGCACTCCGTTGTGGCAGCTGAGCGGGTTCAAAACCTGCGTTACAGCCCCTTCGGCCTGGTCGATATCCCTCAGCTGTCCCTTACGCCGTAGATCATTCGTTCCGTCGGCCCTCACGCCACGGCGGAGTCGCGTTCGGCCTCAGCGGCGATCTGGTGGGCGTGTTTCATGAACTGGGCCTGGCTGGCCTCACTCTCGTCGCTGGGTGGTGGGCTCCACGACCCGTCTGCGCGCAATTGCCAGGCTTGGCGTTCGTCCTGCCAGGTTGTGTCCAGGATGTCGGACAACTCCTGCCGCAGTTTGGGATCAAAGATCGGGGTCACTGCCTCAACCCGTCGGTCCAGGTTTCTTGGTAACCAGTCTGCGGACCCGATCAGCACCTCTTCGCCGAACTGCAGGATCCGTTCGTGCTCCAGCAGGCGTCCGATGACGGAGATGACGCGTATGGTGTCCGAAATGCCCGGGACCCCGGGCCGCAACCCGCAGATGCCCCGCACGATCAGATCGATTCGCACACCCTGGCGGCTGGCTGCATACAGAGCCGTGATCAGGTTCTGATCGGCCAGGGAGTTCAGCTTCAGTCTGATCAGGCCCTTGGACCCCAGGGAAGCTTGGTTGGCAATCTTTTGAGTGAGCCTGTCCCGCAGTGCGACCGGCGCGACCAGCAAGGCCGTGTAGTCATCGTGACGGGCGTATCCCGTGAGATAGTTGAACAGCTGGGTCACATCGTCGGCGATGTCTTCCTGACAGGTCAACAATCCGACATCGGTGTACAAACGCGCTGTTTTCGGGTGGTAGTTGCCCGTGCCGATGTGGACGTATCGTCGAATGCCGTCGGGTTCACGCCGCACGATCAGCGACGTCTTTGCGTGCGTCTTCAGCCCGACCAGTCCATAGACGACGTGGACGCCTGCCCGCTCA
>JBBSNE010000112.1:0-7940 GCA_038232815.1 Euzebyales bacterium
CGCCCAGCCCATCACTGATGTCGATCATGGCGGTGGCGCCTGACCGGGCCAGCGCCTGACCGGTACGCGGCAGGGCCCGGGGACGACGGTGGGCTTGCAGATGGCGGTCATCAGGGACGCCTCCCTCAGCGTCTGCGTGCAATGCGGAAGCCGCCGCCCCGATCTGTCCCGCCAGGATCACCGCCTGGCCGGGACGGGCGCCATCGCGTCGCACCGCCGGTCGTCCGTCAAGATCACCAACGACGGTGACCGCCACGGCCCACTCCCCCGCGGTGACGGTGTCGCCGCCCACGATCGCCAGATCGTAGGCGCTCGCGGCTTCGTCCATTCCGGCGTAGAAGTCCTCCAGGTCGTCTTCGGACAGGTCGGCCGGACGGTTCAGGGCAACCACCGCGGCTCTGGGGACCCCGCCCATGGCCGCGACGTCACTGACATTGACCGCCATCGCCTTCCATCCGACGTCAGCAGGGGTGGATAGGTCACGCCGGAAGTGCACCCCCTCCACCAGGGTGTCGACACAGACCACCACGTCGGTTCCACCGATGCGGATGACCGCGGCATCATCCCCGACACCGACGGGGACAGCCTCTGAGGAGACATGGAGATAGGGGATCAGCCTGGTCAACCTGGAGAACTCGCCGGGGTCGGTCACAACTTGAGTATCGCCGTGGTCTAGTCTTTGACCCGTATGCCGGTGCTGAACTCGATCGAACTTGAAGGCGTCTCCCCTGCCAGCTGGGACGAGGCGGCCCGCGAAGCCGTGCGCGAGGCTGCCCGGACCATCCGCAAGATCAAGCGACTGGACGTGTTGTCCACGGCTGCGGCGGTCCGCCCCGATGACGGCCTTGAGTTTCGCACCACCATTCGTCTGTACTTCGAGATCGACCATCCCGGCCAATAAAGGACTTTGCGTGGTTACCGCCTACATTCTGATACTGACCGAGGTCGGCAAGGCTGCCGAGGTGGCCGCAGCCGTCGCGAAGATCGATGGTGTCACCGCGGCTGACGACGTGACCGGTCCCTATGACGTGGTGGTTCGGGCAGAGGCCGCCGATGTCAACGAGCTTGGCCGTATGGTCGTCGCGAAGATCCAGGGAGTCGCCGGTATCGACCGAACGCTGACCTGTCCAGTGGTCCACCTCTAGTTGAGGGTCACGGGGAAAACCGGCTGTCCTCGGCGCTTGCCTGGAGCGCCAAAAGAAGCAGCCTGTCGATCAACTCCTTGAACCCAAGCCCCGTTGAGCGCCACACGGGGGGAAACATCGATTGCGGGGTCAGGCCGGGGATGGTGTTAATCTCGTTCACCAGCAACTCGCCAGACGTGGGGTTCAGGAAAAAGTCGACACGTGCCATGCCCCTGGCGCCGATGGCTTTGTAGGCCATCTCCGCGTACTGCTGGCAGGACTTAACCACCTCATCAGGGACGTCGGCGGGACACTGCAACTGCACTGGCTCCATGTATTTCGCATCGAAGTCATAGAACTGGGCTCCGGTGTGGATGGTCTCCCCCGGCGGGGTGACCTCAACCTTGTCGTTGCCGAGCACCCCGCATTCCAGTTCGCGGACGTTGTCCAGGCCGGCTTCGACTATGACAACTCGGTCATAGTCAAGAGCCTCGTCGATGCCGCTGGACAATCCCTGACGATCCGTCACCCGGGTGATACCGATTGACGAGCCCTGCCGCGCCGGTTTGGTGAACACCGGGTAGGGCAGCGTGGCCTCGATGCGGTCCAATTCCGCCGCCGGATCAGCATCCCAATCGGGGCGCATGACGACGTCGTGGGGGACCTGTGGCAGACCGGCTGCCGCAAACACGTTTTTGATCTGCCGTTTGTCGATGGCGATGGCGCTTGACGCGACATCCGCCCCGACATATGGAACGCCGACGGTGGCGAGATACCCCTGGATCGTGCCGTCTTCGCCGTAAGGACCGTGAAGGACGGGAAAGCACACGTCGACCAACCCATGATCAACCAATCCGTGCAACGACAGTTCAAGCAAACGCGTGCCCTTCTGGGTGGGCGCCAATGACACGGTGGGCCCATTGTCCGGTACCGACGGCAACGTTCCCTCACGTGTGGAGGGGACCCCATCGGGCATCAACGTCCAGCGCCCGGCCTTGGTGATCCCGACAGCCACGACGTCATAGGCGTCTTGATCAATGGCCCATAGCACACCACGAGCCGACAGACACGACACCGCGTGTTCGCTGGATCGGCCCCCGAACAAAACCAGTACGCGGGGGCGCGTCGGTGTATCGGTGTCGCTCATGGCCTGACCTCTCGATGATCTGCAGCCTGCATTGTGGCGGCCGTGGTACGCGCCGAGACGTCGGCGTGCCGGAGAAGTCTAGAAGGCAGGCACCCGTTCGCCGGTAGGATCGCCCGGCCGTGTCACCACCACCCGTTGTCGCCGTCATCCCTCTGAAGTCCATCGCCACATCCAAGACGCGTATGGCTGCATCGTTGTCACCCCGGGATCGGGCGCTGCTGTTACGGCGGACGTTCGATCGGGTCGTCTTGGCCGCGAAGTCCGCATCGTCTGTCGCTCAAGTTGTCGTGGTGGCGGGTGATGGCGTGGGGCGGGGATGGGCCGACGATCATGGACTTGAGGTGATCGGTGACCCCGGCCGCGGATTGAACGCAGCCCTGGGACGTGCAGATGAACAGCTGGGGGCGCGCCCCACGATGGTCCTACCCGCCGACCTGCCGTTGGTCACCAGTGAGGATCTTGACCGACTGTGCGCCGCGGTGCCAGCAGCGCCCGGGATTGCGGTGGCCCCAACCGCCGACGGCGGGACCGGGGGATTGGTCCGCGCGCCGGGCGGCGTCATCGCACCGTGCTTCGGACGTGAGTCTGCGGCTGCACACGCTGCAGAGGCCAGGCGCGTGAGGGTGGCATGCACCACCGTGCTGATACCTGGTCTGGCCCTGGACCTCGACCGGCCTGAGGACATCGAACTGGCTGGGGGTTGGTCGGCAGTGACTGGGGCGCGTAGCCTGCCGACCTAGGTCAGCACCGGACAACGAAGGAGGATTCGCAAAATGCCCCAGGGCACCGTCAAGAGCTTTGATCAGCAGACCCGTAGCGGCAGCCTCGTGCTGGACGACCTGACCGAGTTGCATTACGACGCCCAAACCTTTGACGCCTCCCGACTGTTGGAACTGCGGATCGGCCAACGGGTGCGCTTCGAGGTCGAGGGTGAGGAAGATCAGCGGACGGTCAGCAACCTGCAGATCGTCTCGTTGTAGCTACGGATCGGTGGGGTCGTCAGTTGGAGGGCGAGGGCCGATTTGGTCCTCCCAGTCAGCCCAGTAGTTGTCCAGACGCCGCTCCGCGGTGGCCAGATCGTGCTTGGCGGAGTTGGTGATCGCAATCAAGCGTTGATGCCATTGGGGCTTGACGTCGTCGTCCACTTCCGGACCCGCCAACGCGGCGAAACCCGCCTTCAGCGCGTTGCTGACATGCTCGAATCGCTGTTGTTCTGTGTCCTCCATGACCAGACGATAGTGCACCCGGCTCCGCTACCGTGGGGGTGTGAACGGTCTGACTTCCTCCTTGCGCGGCGCTGTTGTGCTGTCCGCTGTCGCCGCCCTTGGCAATCTGCTGTTGGCGATCGCTCATACCGGCGTCACCATCCCGGGGTTCAGTTCCCTGGGCCCCCAGGGTGGGGCAGTGCCCCCGGCCGTGGTGGCGTTTGTGATCGGAACCGCGATGTTCACCGCCATATCCGTTGGGCTGCTCAACCGGCAGCGCTGGGCTTGGGTCACCGGACTGGTGGTCTCGGCCTTGGCCGTCCTCAGCGGTGTCGGCCAGTTCCGAGGGGTCGTCAGCGCGGCCGGTATCGTGCTGGCCATCGGCCTGGCCGCGCTGTTGCTGGCGCCACCCAGCCGTCGTCAGATAGGCACGGCCTGAGGCCAAGGGATTCCCAATACCTTGAAATTGACTCGGCACTTCCCGTGTCGGCGACTGGGTGGGGTCAACTTCAAGGAGAACCCGCAGGTCGGGCGCTTCGGTTCTGCCAGCCCGAGTCAATAGCAGTGGACCTTTGAGTCACTTTCAAGGTCGGGGGCGCCTGTAGCGGCCCGGCACCACGACCTCGGCGACGAACGGTGAGCGTCGCAGGCTTTTCCGCATCAGCCACATGTAGAGCAGGATGGGCACGACCAGCACCACGAAGTTCGCGGCGTTCCACAAGCCGTGCATCACCATCGCGACGACTACCCACCAGATCCTCGTGAACCGTCCTTTGCCATCGATCACTCTACGGCTGAGGCCATAACCGGCGATCCCGCTGGCGGTGGCATGCAGTACGGCGGATCCGAGCCCCCTCAGAAAGGCAGCGGCCAGAAAGCATTCGGCGCCGGCATCGCACAACTCGATGGGTGTGCCAAGTGGCCCGAAACCTTGGTAGGCGTTGATCAGGTAGTCGATCGTCTCGGTGGCGGCGAATCCCAACCCGACGGTTGTTCCGTAGATCATCCCGTCGACCGGTTCGTTGAACGCCTTGTGGCGCCGCGCCCCTCGGCTGGTCCCCAGGTATTTCAACGTCTCCTCGACGACCGGCGCGATCACCACCGCCAACAACAGGAATGACCCTGCGCCCGCGACGGTGTCCACTTCTCCCCCCGTGACCACCATGAACACGGCCGTATTCAGGATTCCGGCCACGAACGCCACCGGCAGGGCACCGATCACAAACAGCTTGGCGATCAATCCCTTGGGTTCAGGATCGTGCTTGTCCCGCGTGTAGAAGAATCGCAGCCACAGCAGGCTGGGGATCACAGCCCCGAACAGGGCCAACAAGAACAGGTTCATCGGCCAGCCAGCATGCCAGGAAAGAGTAGGCGGACCCAGTAGTCCGACGATCACTAAGCACTGACCGTGGGGTCACAGCTACAGTGCCCGCGAAAGTTCTCGCGCAACTCGAGTGAATCCTGTGACCAACGACGGCAACCGTTCGATCATCGAGTCAGCGATCGCCAAACTGAATCCTCATCGTCAGGACGATCGCATGTTCGGTGATGTCGCTGCCACGTTGGTGACGAGCAACGGAAACGAGTTTCACGGGGTCTGCATCGACACCGGTTCCGGCACGGGATTTTGTGCGGAAGCCGCCGCTATCGGGGCGATGGTCACCGCCGGCGAGTACAGGATCAACCAGATTGTGGCCGTGTGGCGGGACCCGGACACCGATCAAGTTACGGTGTTGCCACCCTGCGGACGGTGCCGCGAATTCATTCGCCAGATAGACCCTGGCAACATCGAAACCGAGGTCGTGCTCGGGTGGAATGAGTCGCAACGCCTTGCCGATCTTTTGCCATTCCATGGCTGGCCGCAGGCCCTGGGATGATGTAGTAGTTGACGGAACCGTAGTAACATGTAGCGACCGGGCGATACACTTCGGACATGGCCGCTCCTAAATCGTTTCGACTGCCCGAAGCTCTGGTTGTTCGCATCGAAGAACACGCGGCTGCAGCCGTGCTCTCTCAAACCGATCTGGTGACGTCGCTGCTGGATGAGGGACTCAAGACCCGCCGGTACCCAGGCATCATCTACCGGGACGGCCCAACCGGACGTCGCGCCGGTCTGGCGGCGGGACCCGATGTCTGGGAGGTGATTGGGACGGTCCGACATGTCGAGGGCAAGGGTGACGCCAAGGTCGTTGCAGCCGCGGAGATGCTGTCGTTGCCCGAGCGGTCGGTACGCCTGGCAGTGGAGTTCTACAGCGCGTTCAACGAGGAAGTGGATGACCGGATCCGCGCAAACGACGAGGCAGCCGAACGACTGCGTGAACAGGCGGAGCGTCGCGAACGCCTTCTGTCGTGAGGTGGTTGATCGATGAGATGTTTCCCACAGGAGTCGCCGAGACCCTGATCACGAGTGGACATGACGCTCGAGCTGCCGCCTCGGAATTCCGTGGCCTGCCGGATGCCGACGTGTTTGCCCTAGCGGTGGTGGAGCGCCGGGTGGTGGTCACGGAGAACGTCATCGACTTCGTGGCGCTGTTGGAGGACCGTGTCGCGGCCGGCCACGACACCACCCCTGTCGTGTTCGCGCGGAAGGCAAACCTGCCCCGGGGCGCCGGTGCCCTGGCATCGCGACTCGCGGCGCGCCTGGATGACTGGGCTGTTGCCCACCCGGACCCGTTCCCAACCGCCTACTGGCTCTGAAGGATGATTGGCAGACGGTACGCGCGTTGCAGGACCAAGATGACCGCTGCTACCCTCCTGTATCCGCCGCCAGCCTGGAATGGATTGGTGGCGGTCCCTTTCGGGGGTGGTGTAACAGGCAACACGACTGGTTCTGGTCCAGTTATTGAGGGTTCGATTCCTTCCCCCCGAGCGACGGCGAGCCTTGCTTGCCCGACAAATAACAGAGGTTCTGAAGAATGGGACACGGACCTCTTAACTTTGGTCCCGTCATCTAGCGGCCTAGGATACCGCCCTCTCAAGGCGGGAACGCCGGTTCAAATCCGGTCGGGACTACTCAAATAAAGCGGTGATTAAACAAAATGGCCGCATTGTGCCCTTACTCTGACGAAGTGTCATCCTTCAGCACATTGGGCCGATAGCGTCGCAGGAGTGAGAGGGCCCAGTCCGCCTTGTCTTCTACTCGCTGGCCGCTGGGATGCGAGGTCGTCCAAAGCTCAAGATTCTCGGGGCGGTTGTCCAGACGGTCGCCATTCATGTGGTGCACCTGCTCATCGGAAGCGAGTGGTCGACTTAGCAGGCGGGCCATCAGCAAACGGTGTTCTCCTGCAGAGCGATGGCCCCCAACCAGGTGGCGTTCTTCGGACTCGACCGGAACCTTCCAATAACCGTGACTGAGATGACCATCACCCGTAACCACCCGTACCGCCTTGTCCAATTCCGCCAACCCCTGCCGGAGAGCAGCCTTATAACAGACCCCACACCTGCCGCCGGCGACAACTGCTTTGGGGCAGCCATCAGACTGGCAGATGTCCTCACCACTCGACGGGTCGTGCTGGTCCACAGTCGCGTCTAAGACCGTACGCATCCCGTCGGGCTCCAACTCGCCGTGCTTTTGTATCCGCCACAAATGTGTACGGCACAGGTGGTGACTGTTGGTGTTTCGGCCACATCCCTCCACAGTGCAGATCTCAGGTTGGCGGCGTCGACCCAATGGGATGTTGGCCTGGACCGAACCGGTGCGCTGCCGACGTTGGTAATGGCCGTGGCACAGTCCGCGAGCATCCACCGGCAGACTGCACCCGCTGACCGTGCACACCGACGGGCCACGCTCTGGGTCGGCCACCGTGCCGGTGCGGCGCCACCGGCGATAGTGCTTCTCACACCACCCCCGGCTGGTCACGACGCTCACGCAGTCCGTGACCTTGCACACCCTGACATTGCTCCGACCCGTCATCTTGTGACGGTACCGAGCCGGTGTGACATCCCCTCGAAACCGGCCATCAGGGAAGGTGCGGGAGTAGAACTAGAAGGCGTGATGTGACTGAATGGAGCCATGGACAGTTGCGACGTGGTGATCGACTATTTGAACCCGGCCGAAGTGCAGGACGGGCTCGATCGATTGCTCGGTGATCTGGCGCTGCTAAACATCGTCCTGAGCGGGACCGACGCCCCAACATGACCGACCCTCACTTTGGCCTGCACCACGTCCTAGTGGCGATTCCCGCCGACTCTGAAGAACAGGCCCGCCAGTTGTACGGTGAGGTGCTGGGGCTCACCGAGGTCGCCAAGCCGACCGCCCTGGCCGCTCGCGGCGGATGCTGGTTCCGCGCCGGCGAGCTTGAGATCCACCTAGGGGTCGAGGAACCGTTCAGCCCGGCCCGAAAGGCCCATCCGGGCATTCTGGTGACGCAAGGCTTCGACGGGCTGTTGGAGCGGCTGACCGGGCACGGCATCGACGCCACACCGGATGACAACTTCCCCGGGTTCCGTCGCGTCTACATCGCC